>JAUVWK010000094.1 GCA_030604165.1 Alphaproteobacteria bacterium
CGAGCCGCAGGGCGACATCACGATCCTGGACCTGAAGGCAAACGGAACCACGCTTCGCCTCGTCGTGCCGGAGGCGGAGGGCGCGCAATACAGCGCCGGAGACGCCGTTCAGGTCGGGCTCGACCCGTGCGATGCCCGCTTGTTCCTAGAGGATTCGGGAGTCATGATCGGTTAAACATTTGTGCCGCGCCCACGCGCCGGCACGAACACGGCAAGGGCCCGACGACGAAGGCCCAACAACAACGACGTTTGAATTAGGACTCTTAACGGGGAGAATCGACAATGAAACTCCGCATAACGCGCAGTCTGGCGCTTTTGGCCGGCGCCGCGGCCTTCTTAGGAGCGGCCGCCTTCGGCAGTATTGCCTCGGCCAAGGATATCACCATCAACATGGCGGTGCCCGATTGGCCACCGACCCGCATCATGCAAGACTTGGCCAACAAGCACTACAAGGCGCCGAGCGGCAACAACGTCAAGTTGGTGCTCGATTTCATCCCTTGGCCCAACTATTACGAAAAGCTTGCCGCCTCGCTCACCTCGGGCGAGGAAAAATACCAGATGGCGGTGAGCGACAGCCAATGGCTCGGCGCCAACATCGAGGGCGGCTACTACTTGAAGCTCAACAAGTTCATCGACGCCGACCCCGAGCTTCAGGCCGTCTTCAAAGACCTGCACCCCAACCTGGTGGCGTCGTACTCGACCTATCCGCACAAGTCGGATAACTACTACGGCTTCCCCCAGATGCCCGACGTGCTCATCGCCTATTACCGCAAGGACCTGTTTTGTAACGCGGACGAGCAGGCGGCGTTCAAGGGCAAGTACGGCTACGACCTGCCGTGCGACCCGCAGGCGATGAACAACACCGATTGGGACATGATCAATGATTTCGGCGAGTTCTTCCGGCGTGGCTCGGGCGACACGCTCGCGGGCGAGACCCTGACCGACGACTTCTACGGCATCGCCTACCAAGCCGGCATCGGCTACGACTTCAACACCATGCAGATCAACGGCTTCATCTGGCAGCATGGTGCCGGCATCTGGGACGAGACCAAGGAGCCCGATGGCAAGGCTCTCGGCGTGGTCAATTCGGACAAGGCAGTGGCGGCGTTCGAGCACTATCTGTCGCTGTTGCAGCACATGCCGCCCGTGGTCAAGACCGGCACCATGGACATTTTCAAGGTGGACGAGCTGTTCCGCGAGAGCAAGGTCGCCTGGATCATTCAGTGGATCGGCTTCGGCGAATCGGCGCTTTCACCCGACACCTCCAAGGTGTACGACAAGGTGGACTTCGCCATGATGCCGGGGCTTCGTGCCGACGACGGCAGCATCATTCGCTGGTCCAACATCGGCGGTCAGCCGTTCGTGCTCACCACCTGGAACAGCGACGAAGTCACCCAAGAAGCGCTCGATTTCTGCAAGTGGTGGCTGACGTCCGGCACGCAAACCATGTTTGCCAAGGCCGGTGGCCAGAGCGGACTGCGGAGCGTGCACACGACCGAGGAGTACAAGACCTATCGGCCGTGGAACCACGCCTTCGGCCCGAGCCTCGATTGGCAAAAGGACGTGTGGCATATCCCCGAATTCTTCGAGTTGCTGGTGCAGCAACAGCAAGAGTTCGACAAGGCCATCACGGGCCAGATCTCTGCCAAGGAAGCGATGGACCACATCGCCCAATTCCAGGACGAGTTGCTACGCGAAGCGGGCCGCATCGAATAGCGGCTAGCCTCACTTAAGGGACGGGGGCGGCCCACGCCGGGTCGTCCCCGGTCCCTCGTTCGCAACAGCCTGCGATTTCGAGGACTCCGCCGGTCGACCTCACGCATGTCGCAGAAAACCACGCATCGAATGACCGCCTGGGGCCGGTTCATATCCGAGAACCGCGGGCCGTTGCTTGTCACGCCGGCGCTCGCCGTGCTGGTCTTGATGAACATCTTCCCGCTGCTCTGGTCGTTCGGCCTGAGCTTCTTCAAGTACCGGGCGAACCGCCTCCAGGAACCGGAGTTCATCTGGTTCAAGAACTACTTCAAGGTGCTGACCGACGACAGGGTGTGGAATCGCTTCCAGACCACCGCCATGGTGGTCTCGATCGACGTGCTGCTGCAGTTGATCGTCGGCTTTCTTCTGGCGCTCATGTTCGAGAAACAGTTCCCGGGCCGGCGGGTCTTGCTGATGCTGGTGCTGACGCCGATGATGCTGAGCTTCGTCGCGGTCGGCGCCTTTTTTCGCTATTACTACGAGCCGACCTTCGGCCTGCTGAGCCAGGCTATCAAGTCGATCACGGGCGAGCCCTTCATCCTGCTGGCCTCACCCGCCGGGGCAATCGCGGGCATCATTTTTGCCGATGTTTGGATGTGGTCGCCCTTCGTCATGCTGCTGGTGCTCGCCGGCCTGGTTAGCGTGCCCAAGCATCTTTACGAAGCGGCGGAGATCGACCGCACGTCCTGGTGGCGGCGCTTCTGGACCATCACCTTTCCCTATATCCGCGGGCTGCTGCTGCTGGCCATCCTGTTTCGCACCATCGAGGCGTTCAAGCTGTTCGATATCGTCTTCCTCATCACCGAGGGCGGCCCCGGCACCTCGACGGAGACCATTGCCGTTTACGTCTACCGGGTGGCGTTCCAATACTTCAAGACCAGCCAGTCGGCGGCGCTCGGCTATATCCTCCTGTTCGTGGTGATCGTGCTGACCAACCTGTATTTGTACTTCGTCCGGCGCCGGGCGGAGGAGAACTGACGTGGCCAGGCGACGGCGCGAAATCGGCAAGGCCGGCTGGGGGCGCACCGCGATGTCCGCGGTGATCAGCTTTATCTATTTCTTTCCCGTGCTGTGGATCATCCTGACCGCCTTCAAGACCCACACCGACGCGCTGGCGATACCGCCCAAGTTCTTGTTTACACCGACGCTCGAAAATTTCGCCAACGTCTTTTCGCGCGCCTACCAGCGCGGTGGCGAGGAGATCGACACCCATTTCGATTTGTTCTTCTTCAACAGCATCTTCATCGCCGGCACGTCGGTTCTGCTTGCGCTGGCGGTCGGTACCTTGGCGGCTTACGCCTTCTCGCGTTTTCCGCTGCGCGGCAACGACACCTATATGTTCATCGTTCTGACCACCCGCATGCTGCCGCCGATCATCGTGATCATTCCGATCTTCCTGATGTTTCGGGTGACCGGCATGAGCGGCACCTATGCCGGAATCATTTTGCTTTATGCCGCCTTCAACCTGCCCTTCACGATCTGGATGATGAAGAGCTTTTTCGACGAGATCCCACCCGAGGTGGAAGACGCGGCGCGCATGGACGGCAGCTCGGAGTTCAAGGTCTTCTTCAAGATATGCCTGCCCCTAGTCAAGGCCGGCCTCGCGGCAACGGCCGTGTTCGGCCTGATTCTCACTTGGAACGAGTTCCTCTTCGCGCTGCTGCTGACCGGCATGCAAACCCGCACCGTGCCGGTCGCCATGGCGCAGACCATCGGCGGCGATATCGGCGTGCGCTGGGGCCTGTTGGCGGCGATCGAAACGCTATTCCTGATCCCGGTCGTGCTGGTGACGTTCCTGTTGCAGAATCAGCTCCTGCGCGGTGTCACCTTCGGCACGATCAGGCGCTAGAGGAAGGGTGATGGCGGATATCGAGCTGCGCAATTTGACCAAGCTGTTTGGCAAGCTCGCCGCGGTGGACGACATCGACCTCGACGTCGAGGCCGGCGAGGTGATGTGTCTCTTGGGTCCGTCGGGCTGCGGCAAGACCACGACGCTCCGCCTGATCGGCGGCCTCGAGCAAGAGACCGCGGGCGACATCTTCATTGCCGGCAAACGGGTCAACAAGCTCAGGGCGTCGCAACGCGACATCGCCATGGTGTTCCAGTTCTACGCGCTTTATCCGAGTCTCACGGTGGCGGAAAATCTTGCCTTTCCGCTGCATGCCGAGAAGCTCTCCAAAGCGGAGATCGCGCAGCGGGTCGCGCACATCGCCGATGTCTTGGAGCTTAGCCACGCCCTCAACCGCGTGCCGGGACGCTTGGCCGAGGGCGAAAAGCAGCGCGTCGCGGTCGGCCGCGCGATTATCCGCGACCCCCAGTGTTTTCTGTTCGACGAGCCCTTGAGTCGGCTCGACGTCGCGTTGCGCCAGGAGATGCGCGGACAAATCAAGCAGCTCCTCGGCGACCTCCACAAGGCGACCGTGATCGTCACCCACGACCAGATCGAGGCACTGACCATCGGCGACCGCATCGCCGTCATGCGCGACGGCGTCATCGAGCAGGTGGCGAGCCCGCACAACATCTTCGCCCAGCCCGCCAACGTCTTTGTCGCCGGCTTCATCGGCACGCCGCAGATGAATCTGTTGCCGGCCCGGGGAATCGCCGCCGATGGCGCGCGGCTCAGAACCCGCCTGCTCGATCAAGAGGTGACCTTGCCGATCGAGCATCGCGGCGCCGACCTGCCGCGGGCGGACGCGACCATGACCGTCGGTATCCGCCCGCGCGGCTTCAATTTGGCCACGGAGGCGGGGCCGGACACGCTTGCCGGCACAGTGGACCTGGTCGAGCCGATGGGCGCCGAGACCCTGATGCACCTCAGGGTGGGCGAAGCGGATGTTCGCGTCGTCACCGGCTACCGCAAGGCGATCGCCGTCGGCCGGCATTTACGGGTCAGGCCACGGGCGGGCCAGGTTCACATCTTCGACGACACTGGCCAGCGGGTCGAGCCATGAGCAAGCGCGAGCGCACCATGTCGGCGCGCACCGGGCGGATCTTCACCGTCGGCATCATCGGCCTGTGCCTGTTGGCGCTTCTGTTCATCTTCCAACCGCTGGTGCCCGAGCTGTTTACGGCCGGTTGCATCATGGTGGTGGTCGGCGGCCTGGCCTTCAACATGGTGCCGTACGCGAACCCGCAGAACACGGTGCGGCGCATGCTCAAGGTGGGCCTCATCGTGATCATCATTCTGGTCGTCGCCGTGGCCATCGCCATCGGCTTCGTCGAAATACTGTTGTAAGAACGCGCTCAGACTCCGTGCCGTTGGTTGCGGCGCGCCGCGTCGTTCTCCGCCCGCGCCTTGCGCACCGCCTCGCGCGGGCTCACTTCGGGCGAGCCCAGGTCCCACCAGGTATCGCCCGGCGTCCACTGAAAGGGATCGACCCGAACCACGATGACATAGCTGCGCGCCGCCGCCTTGGCGCGGTCGAACGCCTGCTCCAGCTCGGCGACGCTGTCGACGGTTTCGGCGATCGCGCCCATGCTTTCGGCGTGCTTGGCGAAGTCCACGCGCGCCGCATTTTCGACGCGGCACTCTGTCAACAGATTGTTGAAGGAGACGCCGCTCTTGAGCTTGATCACCCGATCGACGACGGCGAACCCGCCATTGTCGCAGACGATGACGATGAGCTTGTGGCCGGTCAGCACGGTACTGAAAATGTCGGAGTTCATCATCAGGTACGAGCCGTCGCCGACGAAGACGATCACCTCCTTGTCCGGCGCGGCCATTTTTTGGCCCCAACCGCCGGCGATCTCGTAGCCCATGCAGCTGTAGCCGAACTCGCAGTCGAACGCGCCGACCGAGCGGTTGCGCCAGACCTTGTTCAGCTCGCCCGGCAGGCCGCCGGCGGCGGCCACCGCGATGTCGCTCGCCTCGCAGCGCCGGTTGACGGCGCCGATGACATGGGCATAGGAGGGTGGTGTGGCGTTGCTCGGCCCACTGACCTCGTCCACCAGCGCGTTCCACTCGCCATAGGCGCGCGCCGCGCGCTCGGCCCAGGCGGCCGGCGCCCGCCAGGCGCCGAGCGCCGCGCCCAGCTCGACCAGACCCTCCCGCGCATCGCAGACCAGCGAAGAGGCACGATGCTTGGCCGCGTCGAAGCGCGCCGCGTTGAGCGCGACGATACGCAAGGCCGGGTTTTGAAACGCGGTCCAGGAGCCGGTGACGATATCCAGAAGCCGCGTGCCCACCGCGAGCACGAGGTCGGCCTCGGCCGCCAGCGCGTTGCCCGACGTGCTGCCGATCGCGCCGATCGGGCCGACGTTCAAGCGGTGATCCCACGGCAGACTGGCGCGCCCCGCTATGGTCTCGGCGACCGGAATGTCGTGGCGCTCGGCGAACGCCGCGAGCTCGCCTTGTGCCAGCGAGTAATGCACGCCGCCGCCGGCGATGATCAGGGGCGCCTCGGCGCGGCGCACGAGCTCGGCCGCGGCGGCGAGCTCGGCCTCGTCGGGGCGGCTGCGGCGGACGCGGTGAACGGTCGTTTCAAAAAACGCCTCCGGGTACTCGAAGGCCTCGCCCTGCGCGTCTTGCGCCAGCCCGAGGAAGGCGGGGCCGCAATCGCCCGGATCCAGCATGGTGGCGACCGCCTGGGGCAGGGATTCGACGATCTGCTCGGGCCGGGTGATGCGGTCCCAATACCGGGACACCGACTTGAAGGCGTCGTTGACCGTGATCGTGGGGTCGCCGAAATGCTCGACCTGCTGCAGCACCGGGTCGGGCACGCGGCCCGCGAAGGTATCGCCCGCAAGCAGCAAAACCGGCAACCTGTTGGCATGGGCCACGCCCGCGGCGGTGACCATGTTGGTGGCGCCCGGGCCGATCGAGCTGCTGGCCACCATGATCTGCCGGCGCCGTTTCGCCTTGGCGTAGGCGATCGCCGCCAACGCCATCGATTGCTCGTTTTGGCCGCGCCAGGTGGGCAGGGCGTCTTGGGCGTTCTCCAACGCCTCGCCGAGACAGGTGCCGTTGCCGTGCCCGAAGATGGCGAAGACGCCGGCGAACAGCGGTGCCTCCTCGCCGTCGAGCACGGTGCGCTGGGCGATGAGGTATTGAACCAAGGCCTGGGCCATGGTGAGACGAACGGTCTTCACGGCAGAATCCTCCCGTTGTTTTCTTGCCGCTCCGGCCAGCGCGATTTTCACTTGCGTGGAACCGCTCCGGCCCACTCTCCTTCCCGACCACCAGGGCAGTGTACGCTTAGGATGGCCGGCAAGGGGAGTGGGCTGGTGGCGCTTGAACGGAACCCGCGCTAAGCGGCGAAGCGCAGCTCGACCCGGCCGAGCGCGCCGAAGTCGGCCACCGCCTCGTCGCCCGCAGCGATGGCGACCGGCGCCAGGCAAGTGCCGGTGGTGACGATTTGCGCGGCGCGCAACGGCTCGTCCCTAGCGACCCGGTCGTTGGCCAGCCAGGTAAGGGCGACCCTGGGATCGCCCAAGACATTGGCGCCGACGCCCCGGCCTTTGAGCGCGCCGTTCAGCGAAATCGAAACCGCTTGCGCGGCGAGATCGAGCGTCCGCCACTCGGGCACGACATCGCCGAGCACGAACAGACCGGCGCAGGCGTTCTCGGCCACCAGTTGCGGCGCGCCGACGGTGGCAAAATCTGCGAAGCGCGAATCCGGTATCTCGACAGCGATATGCAGCGCGGCGACGCGCGCCAACACCTCGTCCACGTCATAGTCGCGGCCGCGCGGCGGCAGATCGTCGGCTAGGCGGAAGGCGAACTCCGCCTCGGCCACACGCATATGCAGCCCCGCCGCCGGCAGCACGGCGCCGTCCGGGTAGCAAAAGCACTGATAGAGGCGCCCGCCGAGCGGCGCGTCGACATCGAGGTGCGCCTGCCCCGCCGCGCTGGTCGCCGCGATCTTCCAGCCGAGCACGGGCTCGCCCGTGTGGGCGGCGAGCGCCCGCTGCACGTCGTAGCCCTCCTCGATCGTCTCTGGCCGGCACGCTTCGGGCAAGCTGTCGATACGGCAACCATCGCGCCACGTCTGCCAGATGATCTCGGCCGCTTGTCGGGCGCGTTCCGGGTCCATCGGAAATCCTAATATCCGTGGTTGTCTCGATCGGGCCGATCTATTGCGCCGCGTCGAGCGCCCGGTCGATACGGGGCTGATCGAACCCGACATCCCGCGCGGTCTCGAGGATATCGCGCCACGTGGCGTCGGGCAGCGGGACGCCGTGGGCCAAGCGATCGACCCGGTTGCGATGCTCCACCTCGCCGGGGCACAGCACCTCGCCGCCGGGCGTCATGGGCTTCGCACTTTTGAA
The DNA here is from genome assembly GCA_030604165.1 of Alphaproteobacteria bacterium. Taxonomy (GTDB): domain Bacteria; phylum Pseudomonadota; class Alphaproteobacteria; order UBA828; family UBA828; genus JAUVWK01. The sequence goes on from JAUVWK010000094.1 coordinate 8,023, forward strand.
GTAGCGCACATAGCGCTCGAGCTCGGGTCCGAGAAAGCCGGCGACATCGAATGTTTTCGGGTCTAAATAAACGGACAACATGGCGTTGGCCAGGCAATCGACATCCTCTCGCGCACAACCCGAGCCCGTGAGCGCGCCGGCCAGCACCTCGCACATGAAGGCGAGGCCCGAGCCCTTGTGCTCGCCCATGGCCCGTATCGCGCCGCGTCCACCCCGCAAATCGAGCGGCTGCGTGGTCTCGGTGCTGCCGTATATCAAGGCGGGGTCGGTCGAGGGCGTACCGTCGGCGTCGATCAAGGCGCCTTCGGGCAAGGGATTGCCGCCGCTCATCGCGTTAAGGATCTTGCCCTCGGCGACGATGGAGGTGGCGCAGTCGAGCATCAACGGCGGGCCATCCGCCATCGGCACGCCGATGGCCACGGGATTGGTCGACATGCGCCGCTCGATGCCGCCGAACGGCGCGACCAGCAGCCCGATGCCCGTGGTGTTGACGAAATGCAGCGCGATCACGCCGGCCGCGGCCGCCATTTCGGCCCAATCGCCGATCCGTCCGAGATGGCCGGAATTGCGCAAGGCGATCACCGAGACGCCGCTCGCCGCGACCTTATCGATGCCGAGCCGGACCGCCTGCTCGCCGATGGTTTGGCCGAAGCCGAGACAGCCATCCACCACCGCCAGCACGGCATTCTCGGTGATAATCTCGATCGATTGACCGGGCCGGACCTTGCCTTCGCGAAGCCAATGGATATAGCGCGGCACGCGGATCACGCCGTGGCTCTCGTGGCCGGTGAGGTTGGATTCCACGAGGTAGCGGGCGACGCGCGCGCTCTCTTCGGCCGAGCAGCCGGCGGCCGCGAAAATTTCCGCGACCAGGTCGCGCAAGGGCTCTGCCTGGATAATCACCGCACCCCACTCCTCCTCGGCTAGCGCCATCCAAGGCGCTCACGATACGGGAGTCACCCCCCGCTCGGCTATAGCCGGGGCGCCGGTGGAGGACGCCGATGCGGCGCTAATCGGCAGGATGTGCCGGATGCCAGAGCCGGTTTTCGAAATCGTTCTCGTAGGCCTTGCCGTCCGGATAGCTCACCAGCTCGAACTGCATCCCCCGGGGCGAGAGGAAATAGCACCAATAGGTGCCGGCTTCCGGGTTGTTCTGCAGTTGCTTCTTCTCGCCGCACAGCTTGACGCCGTGGCTCTTCA
>JAUVWK010000053.1 GCA_030604165.1 Alphaproteobacteria bacterium
GAATCAGCACCGGCGCCGGCCGGCCGGGGATCTGGGCGGTGGTGACGCAGATGTCCTGCTTTTTCAAGGTCTCGTGAATCACCTCGGCCTGGCGCTGCTGATAATCGCGGCTCATCTCGCGCGCGTATCCGCCGGTCGTCTCGGCCGCTTCGCTCTCTTCGCCCGGCACCTCGATGAAGGTCGCGCCGAGGCTTTCGACCTGTTCTTTCACCGCGGGGCGCACATCGAAGGCCGAGACCACGGCACCCAACCGGTGCGCGGTGGCGATCGCCTGCAGGCCCGCGACCCCGGCGCCGAGCACCACCACCTTGGCCGGCGTAATGGTCCCGGCGGCGGTCATCATCATCGGCAGGATCTTGCCGAACGCGCCCGCGGCGTCGATCACGGCCTTGTAGCCGGCGATGTTGCTCTGAGACGAGAGCGCGTCCATGCTCTGCGCCCGGCTGATGCGGGGCACCAATTCCATGGCGAAGGTGGTGAGGCCGCGCTTGGCGTAATCCTCGACCTGCTCGCGCTGCGCCAGCGGCGACAAAAGCCCGATCAGGATGGCGCCCGACTTCATCATGGCGACTTCGTCGGGCCCGCCCTCGGCCGCGGTCATGGGCCGGCGCACCTTGAAGACCATGTCGGCTTCGCTATAGAGCGCCGCCGCGTCCGGCACGATATCGGCGCCGGCCGCCGCCAGCACGTCGTCGGACATGGCGGCCTTGAGGCCCGCCTCCGACTGGATCAGAACCTCGACGCCGAGGCGGGAAAATCTCTTGATGGAATCCGGCGACGCCGCGATGCGTGTTTCCCCGGGACGAATCTCCTTAGGAACACCAATCTTCATTCGTTTTCCTTGACTATCGCTCAGGCTCCTTCCGGCGCTTCGCCGGAGCGAACAATGCCTCTCTTGGACCGATTTGCCAAGGTCCGAATTCGCTTTTCTTGCCACGGTTTGAGTCTTTTTTTTGACGCGTGTCAAGGTGGATTTCGTTGGAGCGTGCCAAGATAGATTGGCGCCGCCTGGCGCCGCCAACCGACCGCACGCGGCCGCACCGAACGGGCCGGTGTCAGGCCGCCTCGGGCACGCCGCAAAGCTCGAGCGCTTGCCTCTGGCGGCGCGCCAGCGCGGCCGGCTCGAAGCCCTCGATCAAGGCCTCGAAAGCGCGGTGCCAATTGAGTTTGGCCTGGAGGTGCAGGAAGACCGAACCGAGCCCAATGGCGGAACGGTCCATAAGCACGAACTCGCCCGGCAGCGTGACACGGCCATGGCGGCGAATCTCGCGGTGCACCTTGGCGGCAACGGCGCCGCCGTAATGGCCGCTGCCGGATTCGTCGATCAGGCGCACCCGATCGTCGAGCAGCGGGCCATAAATATACTCCGCCCACATATGGAGCGCGTCGATGATGGCCGTCGACAGGCCGGTAAAGCCCCAGGTCTCGTAGGCATGTACCGCCAGCGCCCGGTCGTCGCGCTGCAAGGCGCGATACAGGTCGATCACACCGCCGACGAACTTGGCTTCGAAAACGCGGATACAGCCGTAATCGAGCAAATTGACGGTGCCGTCGGGGCGCACGGTGTAATTGCCGAGGTGCGGATCGCCGTGCAACACGCCGTAGTGATAGAAGGGCACATACCAGGCTCGGAACATGTGACTCGCCACTTTGTTGCGCAACGCCTGCGGCCGCTCCTTGAACGCCAACAGGCGCTCGCCCTCGAGCCAAGTCATGGTCAGCAGTCGATCGCTGGAAAGCGCGGGCAAGACACCCGGCACCGCGACGCCGGACTCGGGTTTCAGCATCTCGTCATAGAGCCGCATCTGCTGCGCCTCGCGAACGTAATCCAGCTCTTCGCGTAGGCGAGCGGAGATTTCCTGCTGGATTTGCCGAGTGTCGATGGAAGGGTCATAGCGCTTGTAGAGGCGAAAGATGAGCTTGAGCTGGCCCAAGTCGGCCTCCACGGCCGAAGCCATATCGGGATATTGCAGCTTGCAGGCTAGCGGCTCGCCCGCGAGGCTGACCGCGCGGTGCACCTGGCCGAGCGAAGCCGCGGCGGCGGCCTCGGCCTCGAAAGCCTGGAATTTATCGCGCCAAGCCGGGCCCAGCTCGCTCGTCATGCGGCGCTTGACGAAGGCCCAGCCCATGGCCGGCGCTTGCGATTGCAGGGCGCTCAGCTCCTGGACATATTCCTCGGGCAGGCCGTCGGGCACCGTGGCCAGGAGCTGCGCGACCTTCATGAGCGGGCCCTTGAGACCGCCGAGCGCGCGCCGCAGGTCGGCGGCGTTGCGGCCGCGGTCGGCGGGCATGCCCAGATAGCGTTGCCCGGCCAGGCGCGCGGCGAGCCCCCCCACCGAGGTGCCGACCCGCGCATAGCGGCGGACCCGGCCGCTGAGCCGGTTGCCTTCGCCCGCTCCGGTCATGAGCGACGATCCCCACGTCTCACAGCTCGGCCTCGAGCTGATCGATAAAGCCGGCGATCACCCCGAGGCCCTTGGACCAGAAGCCGGGGTCGCCGGCATCCAGCCCGAAGGGCGCCAAAAGCTCCTTGTGGCGCTGCGTGCCGCCGGCCCGCAGCATCTCCAGATAGTTCCGCTCGAAGCCCTCGGCGCCATCCTGGTAGACGGCGTACAGCGCGTTCACCAGGCAATCGCCAAAGGCGTAGGCATAAACGTAGAACGGCGAATGAACGAAATGAGGAATATAGGCCCAATAATGCCGGTAACCGTCGTGGAAGCGCAGGGCCGGGCCAAGGCTCTCGCCCTGGATCGACAACCAGATCTCGCCGATGCGCTCGGGCGTCAGCTCGCCCTGGCGCCGCTCGTCGTGAAATTGGCGCTCGAACTCGCAGAAGGCGATTTGGCGCACCACGGTGTTGAGCATGTCCTCGACCTTGTTGGCGAGCATGACCCGGCGCCGGCGCGCATCGGGCTCGCCCGCGAGCAAGGCCCGGAAGGTCAGCTGCTCGCCGAACACGGACGCCGTCTCGGCCAGGGTGAGCGGGGTATCCGCCATCAGCGCGCCCTGCGGCGCGGCCAACACCTGATGCACGCCGTGGCCCAGCTCGTGCGCCAGCGTCATCACGTCGTGCGTCTTGCCCTGATAGTTGAGCAACAGATAGGGGTGCGCGCTCGGCACGGTGGGGTGGGCGAACGCGCCCGGCGCCTTGCCCGCCCGCACCGGCGTGTCGATCCAGGCATGGTCGAAAAAACGCTGGCCGATTTCGGCGAGGCGCGGCGAGAACTCGCGGTAGGCGTCGAGCACGATCGCGGTCGCTTCGTCCCACGGCACGATGCGGTCGTCGTCGTCCGGCAGGGGGGCGTTGCGGTCCCAGTCGTCGAGCTTGTCGACGCCGAACCAGCGCGCCTTGAGCGCGTAATAGCGGTGCGATAGCCGCGGACAGGCGGCCTTGACCGCGTCGATCAACGCCTCGACCACCTCGTCTTCGACCTGGTTACCGAGATTGCGCGAGGAGATCGGCCGTTTGAAGCCGCGCCACTTGTCCTCGATCTCCTTGTCCTTGGCGAGCGTGTTCAGGATCAGCGCGAAGGCGCGCTCGTGCTGGCCGAGCACGGTGCCGACCGCGATGGCGGCCTGCTTGCGGACGGCGCCGTCCTTGTCGGACAGCAGATTCAGAACCTCGGCGCTGGACAGCTCCTTGCCATCCACCGTGAAACGCAGACCGGCGATCGATTCATCGAACAGGCGAACCCAGGCGGCGCGGCCCGTGACATGCTTCTCGTGCAACAAGCGCTCCAGCTCGTCCGAAAGCTGATAGGGCCTGAACACCCGCGTGTCCCGCACCCACGGTGCGTAATGCGCGAGCTTCTTGGCGCTCAGGCGCGCGGCGATGTCGTCGTCCTCGATGCGGTTGAGCTCGAGCGCCAGGAACAGGATGTCGCTGGAAATCTCGGTCACCCGCTCCTGGACGGTTTGGAAAAACTTGGCCGCTTCCGGATCGTCCATGGCGGTGACGTAATAGAGGTAGGCGTAACTGGTGAGCCGGCCCAGCTGTTCCTGGAGGGCCTCGTAGCGTTCGACAACCTCGCCGAGCGCGGCACCGTCCAATTTCTCGACCTTACCGGCGTAGCGCCGATTGAGCTCCTGGGCCTGCTTGGCGGCATCCTCGAGGTCGCGCCGGAGCGGCCGCGAGTCGGGCCCGGGGTAAAGATCGTTCAGGTCCCATTGCGGCAAGGCGCCGATCTGCTGCTCGCGCGCGACCGTGGTCTGTTTGTCCATCCTCCGCTCCCTTGGCCCCTCGCTCCCTTACCATCGACCATTCATATGGGACGCCCCGGCCGCCGGTCAAAGCCCGCGGCGCACCACATCGGCGCTTGGTCTTGACCAGTCTATCCCCTTATCATCGCGGCGCAGGTGGTAACAGCGAGCGGATCGAGCCGTGGACTACGCCTCGTGGCCGAGCTTGCCGGCCATGTTTTTCGAAAAGGCCCGCGAAAAGGACGACAAGCCGTTCCTTTGGGCTAAACGCGACGGCGGCTACCGGCCCCGCTCGTGGCGCCAGATAGCCGACCAGGTGCGCGCCCTGGCCGTGGGCCTGCGGGCGCTCGGCGTGGTGCCCGGCGATCGGGTGGTGCTGGTCTCCGAAAACCGGCCTGAATGGGTGATCGCCGACCTCGCCATCATGTCGGCCGGCGCCATATCGGTGCCGACCTATACCACCAACACGACGCGGGATCACCGCCACATCTTGACCGACAGCGGCGCCAAGGCGGCGATCGTCTCCACCGCGGCACTGGCCGCGCGACTGCTGCCGGCCACGGCCGAGGCGGCCAAGCTGCGCTTCGTGGTGGCGATGGCGCCGGTCGAGGCCGGCGCCTTCGGCGTGCCGATCCACGGCTGGGACGACGTGCTGGCGCGCGGCGAGTCCGGGGCGGAAGAGATCGACGCCATCGTGCGCGGGCTCGGCCGCGGCGACGTCGCCTGCCTGATCTACACCTCGGGCACCGGCGGCAACCCCAAGGGCGTCATGCAGCGCCACGAATCGATTCTGCACAACTGCATGGGCGCCAGCGAGGTGCTACTCCAGGTCGGCCTCGGCGACGACGTGTTCCTGTCGTTTCTGCCGCTGTCGCATGCCTATGAGCACACCGGCGGGCTCTATTGGCCGATCTCGATCGGGGCGCAAATCTACTATGCGGAGAGCCTCGATACCTTGTCCACGAACCTGCTGGAAGCGCGCCCGACGCTCATGGTGAGCGTGCCGCGTCTTTACGAGGTGATGCACCGGCGCATCCAGAATACGCTCGAGCGGCAGGGCGGGCTCAAGGCCAAGCTGTTCGCCATGGCGGTCGCCTTCGGCCGCCGCGAGTATGAACGGCCGGGCAGCCTGAACCCGTTCGAACGCGTGCTGAACCGGCTCCTGGACCGCTTGGTGCGGCGCAAGGTGGCGGCGCGTTTCGGCGGGCGCTTGAAGGGCATGATGTCGGGCGGCGCGCCGCTCAATCCGGAGGTCGGGATTTTCTTCACGGCGCTCGGCGTGCGCCTGTTGCAAGGGTATGGCCAAACCGAAGCCTCGCCGGTGATCAGTTGCAACGAGCCCAACCATGTGCGGCTGCACACCGTCGGCCGCCCGTTCAAGGATGTGGAGGTGCGCATCGCCGACGACGGCGAGATTCTGGTGCGCGGGCCGCTGGTGATGAGCGGCTATTGGAACGACGAGGTCAGCTCCAACGAGGTGCTGCGGGACGGCTGGCTGCACACCGGCGACGTCGGGCGGATCGAGGCGGACGGCTGCCTCCAGATCACCGACCGCAAGAAGGACATCATCGTGCTCTCGGGCGGCGATAACCTGTCGCCGCAGCGCATCGAGGGCCTCCTGACGCTGCAGCCGGAGATCGCCCAGGCGATGGTCTATGGCGACCGTCATGCCTATGTGGTCGCCTTGCTGGTCCCGGACGAGGGCTTCGTGGAGGGCTGGGCGCGGGCGCACGGCCACGCGCCCGAGCTGGCCGAATTGGCCGGCGACGACGCCTTCAACAAGGCCATGGCGGCGGCGCTGGAGCGCGCCAATCCCGACCTCGCCAGCACCGAGCGGGTCAAGCGCTGCATCGTCGCCGCCGAGCCCTTTACCGTGGACAACGAACTGATGACACCGACGCTCAAGGTGCGCCGCCACAAGGTGCTGGAAATCTACGGCGCGGCGCTGGAAGCGCTTTATTGATTGAGTGGCGCCTTTCCCCACTCGCGTGGAAGCGCTCTGGATCATAGACTCATGAGCTGGCGTTGCGAGTGGCGATGTTCGCTTAGTCCCAGCACCGGACCAACCGTGACCCGCTCCAGTATGTCGGCACACAACCCGATTCGGACGTTCGTAATCGTCGGATAGGATTCAAGTTCTCATCCGATTCGGTCGGTGGGGAGGCGACCGATTGCGCCTCCCCAACACGTTGCTTAGGCGTGTAGGAACTCGGCCCAAAGATCGATCTGGGCCTCATCCAGTTCCGGACCCTGACGGATGTCGTAGCGTGTGTTCGCCAGGTATTCGGCTTGATCGTCCCAGCGCAGGACCTTCTTTTCTTCAGCGCCCAGGCTTGCATTCATGTTGGTGGGCATTGCCCAAAAACACTCCGATGTCGCTAGCCGCGCCTGGCCATCGTTGCTCATGATGTATTGCAGGAACTGAAGCGCCAGGTCCTTGCGGGCCGAGCCGTCGAGGATGGTGATCGACTGCATCCATCGCCCGCCACCTTCCTTAGGCACCAGCCAGTCGAGTTCAGGTTTCTCCCCAGCGGCAAGTTGCGAAACGATGAATTCGGCGCCGCCGCCCAGGATGTCGATATCACCCGTAGCGAGCGCCGTCTGGCAGGTAACCACATCCGAGATCAGGGCAGCGACCTTTTTGATCTTGAAAAGCTGCTCGCGAATTGGCTCGAGATCCGCCATCGTCATGTTGCTTGGATCGCCGCCGTTCGCCACGAGGAGCATTTGCATCACCGGCTGATACCAGTCGAAGATGCCGATGCGACCCTCGTACTTCGGGTTCCACAGAACCGACATGGTTTGAAGGTCCGCGACATCCACCTTTTCGCGGTTGAAGCAGACCGCCGTGTACCCGAACTTTTCTGGGATGGCGATCATCTTGCCATCTTTGTAGTGAAACTGTGGCTGACGGACTTCAGGAAATATGCTGTCCATGTCGAACGCGCTTTCCGAAAGCTCCGTAAACTTGACCGCCTTGGACACTTCCTGCACATCGTTCGAATTCACGATCCAAACGTCCCAGTCACCGGGACCGGACTGTTCGAGAATGGCAAGCGCGCTGCCGGTACCTTCGTAGTCCTTCAAATTGACCCTGACCCCATGGGCTTCCTCGAAGGCCCCAATCAGAGTGGGATCGAGGTGGTCGCACCAGGTGAGGATATTCAATTCGTCAGCGGCTCGCGCGCGGCGGGACCAGATCGCTGGCGCGGCGATTGCGCCCGCCACAACCGCGCCGCTGCCCTTCAGAAAACGGCGGCGCGTGGGAACGCGACTTTGCCCGTTCCGAGGTTGACTCAATTTCTTCATGTTGAAACCTCCCGATGCTTTTTCGTTTTATGCGCCGCAGTTGGTACGGCACGGCGTACATTTTGCGCTAGTATAACGACAAATCGGCCGCGCGCGCCTACCGAATTCGGCGGCGCTCCGGGGATTGCACAAAGGTTCGGCACACAACCGAGCTACGGGACGTACAGCGCAGACGATATAGGGAGACGTTCACATGGCATCGACGCTACTTCGAGGACGCTGGGTAATCTCCGACCCCGCACAATTGCCCGACGGCGGCATCGTGGACAATGGAGCGGTGGCGATCGAGGACGACACGATCACGGAGGTGGGCGGATACGAGACTCTCAAGGCGCGGTTTCCCGACGCGAAGGAGATCGGCTCGAACGCGCATATTGTCATTCCCGGCCTCGTCAACGCGCACGATCACGGACGAGGCATTCAGGCCCATCGCCTCGGCATGGCGGACGACTATCTCGAGCCTTGGTTACTGGACTTCTGGCGCGCCCATCCGCTGGACACGCACCTCGACACCCTTTACTGCGCCATTCAGCAGCTCAAAGCGGGCATCACCACGGTGGTCCACTCGGGCTATTGGCGCGACTGGAGCAAGCCCGAACAGGAAGCGGCGGATGCATTGGAGGCCTATGATGAGGTAGGTATCCGGTTGTCCTTCGCCCCGCTTGCCATAGATCAGAACACCTTCGTCTATCAGGACGACGAAACCTTTCTGGAATCGCTGCCTGACGAGATCGCCAATAATATCCGAGGCGCGCTCGAAGGCATGAATCCACCACCGGGATATGACTGGGCGGAACACACCTGTGCATTGATCGAAAAATACGCCAACCACCCCCGCATCCAGATCCTCTTCGGGCCGACGGGTCCCGAATGGTGTTCACGTCCTCTCCTGGAAAAGTCTGCCAGACTCGCCAAGGAGATGGGCGTCGGTATTCATGCCCACTGTTTGGAGTCGCCAATCCAGCGCGACTTCTTTCAACGAACCTACGGCCAATGCGGCGTGGCATATCTGAGGGATTGCGGCTTGCTGGGGCCGAAAACGGCGCTCGCGCATTGCACCTGGTTTGGCGAAGAAGACATCGCCATTTGCGCCGAGACGGGAACCAGCGTCTGTCACAATGCAAGCTCGAATTTGCGACTGCGAAACGGGATCGCCCCCGTCGCCCGGATGCTCGAACTCGGTGTCAATGTCGGCATCGGGATGGACAGCTTCTCGCTCAACAGCGACGACGACATGCTGCGGGAAATGCGCCTGGTGGAGAACATCCACCATATGCCGAAAGGCGGCGTTGCCTATGAGCCTTGCCCAAGCGGGGCCGATGTGTTTCGCATGGCGACCCTCGGCGGCGCCAAAGCATCGACCTTCGATGCAGAGATCGGGGCCCTTCTTACGGGACGTCAGGCTGACGCGGTCCTGATCGACTACGAAGCACTCTCGAAACCCTATCTGGATCCTCGTGTCACTCCGCACGACGCTATCCTGCGCCTGGCCAACGCCTCCCATGTCGATACGGTAATGGTCGCGGGAGAGTTGCTCGTTGTCGGCGGGGTCTACCAACGGCAGGACGAGGCAGCGATCGCTCGTCGTCTGGCCGAACTCGCGGAACAAGAACCGGCCGAGCACCTGAAACGCTTTTTCGAAGCCGTCGGCCCGGCCCGGCCCTATGTCGCAGCATTCTTCGAAAAGAACTACGGCCGTTCAGACGTGGCTCCCTACTACACGGTGAATTCATCGCGCTAGAACTGCCGCCTCGTTGAGGGGATCTTAGGACATTGTTGGCGAGAGTAGCAGGGCGTCGGGCCAGGGCCTTGCCGCGGATCGGCGCGGAGACGGCACGCGGCTGGGGATTCCTGCTGCCGGGAGTGCTTTGGACGATCGCCTTCTTCGTTCTCCCGCTGGCGATCATGGTGCTCTACAGTTTTTGGCAGCGCGTGGGCAGCGTCCTGGTGACCGACTTCACCACCGCCAACTATGAGCGTTTCTTCGCCCAGACCGCTCTCACCAAGGCCCTGACCAATTCGCTCGAAGTCACGGCGATCACCGTTGTGGTGAGCGTCCTGCTGGCCTATCCACTCGCCTACATCCTTGCTTACCATGTGCCGCGGCGTTGGCAGCGCATAGCGCTCGTCCTGGCGATTCTGCCGTTTTGGACCTCTTACCTGGTTCGCTCCTACAGCTGGCTCCTGGTCCTCGCCGAAGGCGGCATCGTCAATTCGGCGTTGCTCGGGCTCGGTTTGATCGACGAGCCCATCCCGATGGCGCATAACCGCGGCGCAACGATCTTGGGCTTCGTGCATTTCTTCACGATGCTGCTGACGCTCACAATCTTTGCAAATCTCGTTCAGATTCCGCGCAATTACCGGCTCGCCGCGGCCGACCTCGGTGCGTCGCGCTTAAAGGTGTTTTTGCGCGTCACCCTTCCCCTCTCCCTGCCGGGTGTGGCCGTGGGCGCCTTCCTCACTTTTGTGATCGCGATCGGCGATTTCATCACGCCACAGATCCTCGGCGGCAACAAGGAACTGCTGATGCCGCAAGCGATCATGCTCCAGATCGGGCGCCGCGGCGATTTTCCCATGGCCACGGCCATGGGCCTGATCCTCATGCTGGTGGTGACGGCCGTCTTCCTGGCGTGCGCCAGATGGTTGAAGATGGAGCGCGTCTAGCCGATGCGCAGACTTACTTTCGACACACTCAGGGTTTTGCCCGTCGGCGCATATGTGACGCTGTGCTACGGCTTCATTTTCCTTCCTGTCGCGGTGCTGGTGCTGTTCTCCTTCCAAGACGGCACGCTGCCGGTTCCGCCGTTCAAGGGGGTCTCGCTGCAGTGGTACGAGCGCGTCTTCGAGAGCCGGCGCGTAATGGACGCACTTTGGAATTCGATCTCCGTTGCCGTTCTCTCTTCCGCCGTGGCGACGGCGCTGGGATTCCTCGCAGCCTACGGCCTCGCCCGGCACCGGCTGCCGGGAAGCGGCGCGATGCAGTGGCTGATGATGGCGCCGATCAGCGTTTCCTACCTGATCATCGGGATGGGATTGTTGATCACGTACAACGAGGTGGGTGTGCCAAAATCGCTGCTCGGGCTCGGCATCGGCCATGTGGTGATCAATCTGCCCATCACGTTTGGCATCCTTTACAGCCAGATGGGCGCGCATCAAGCCAACATCGAGCGGGCGGCGCGCGATCTCGGTGCGGCCGAATGGCAAGTCCTATTATTGGTCTCTGTGCCGATGCTTTGGCCTGCGCTCATAGCCGGTTTCTGCCTGTCCTTCACCCTTTCGTGGGACGAGTTCATCATTGCGTTTTTCGTTACGCGGTTTGACGTCACACTGCCGGTCGAGATCTGGAGTATGCTACGAACGGGATTGAACCCGATGACGAACGCCGCCGGCACATTGGTTTTCTTCATTTCCATGCTGCTTGTCGTGATTGTAGAGCTTTCGCTCCTTCGAAGGCGTCGGCGCAATGCCTAGGCCGACGCCTCCGCAGGTCGAGCTTCGCAACATCACCAAGATGTATGGCCAGGTGTGCGCGGTCGATGACCTCTCGCTCACAATCCCTCGGGGCCAGTTCGTCGTCTTGCTCGGCCCTTCCGGGAGCGGCAAGACAACCGTGTTGTCGGTCATCGGCGGATTCGTGGAGGCAAACGAGGGCCAGGTTTTGATCGACGGGCGCGAGATGGCTCGCGTGGCGGCCGCCAGACGTCCGACCGCAACCGTCTTCCAGGACTATGCACTGTTCCCGCATATGAGAGTGGAAGGCAATGTCGCGTTCGGACTGGCGATGCATCACGTGCCGCGCCGTGATCGCCCAGCGCGAGTCGAGACAGCACTCAAACTGGTGGGTCTCGCGAACATGGGCTCGCGACGGATCGATCAGTTGTCGGGCGGCCAGCGACAACGCGTGGCGCTCGCCCGCGCCCTGGTCGTCGAACCCGACGTATTGGTGCTCGACGAGCCCCTCGGCGCACTCGACCTCAATCTCCGGCATCAAATGC
>JAUVWK010000333.1 GCA_030604165.1 Alphaproteobacteria bacterium
GCTTGGGTCGGCCGCGCCGGCCGCGCTGCTTAGGTTGGCCGCGCCGGCCGCGCTGCTTAGGTTGGCCGCGCCGGCCGCGCTGCTTCGGTTGGCCGCGCTGGCCGCGCTGCTTAGGTTGGCCGAGCTGGCCGCGCTGCTTGAGTCGGCCGTGCCGGCCGCGCTGCTTGGGTCGGCCGCGCCGGCCGCGCTGCTTGGGTTGGCCGCGACGGCCGGCTCCTTCGCCGCGTCGCCAGCCGCGACGGGCTGCGAGTCCGGGCGTTCCGAATTCTCACTGTTCGCACGCGCCAGCTCCGAGTTCGGATCGCCGCCGTAGGTGGCGTCCAAATCGATTATGTCGCGCAGCAGCAGCTTTTCTTCCCGCAGCAAATCGCGCCAATCGACGATGGCGCGAATCGTCAGCGGACTCTCGCAAATGCCGCTAATCATGGTCTGGCGGCCGGCTTCGATGCGTTTGGCGATGGCGATTTCGCCTTCCCGCGAGAGCAGCTCCACGCTGCCCATTTCGCGTAGATACATGCGCACCGGATCGTCGGTCCGCCCCAAGTCGCTATCCTCGACGGTCGCGGGCGCCTCGGCCGCCTCGGGCTTCTCGCTCTCGCTCTCTTCCGCGTCCTCGTTTTCGATCACGTTGATGCCCAATTCCGACAACATCGTCATCGCGTCTTCGATTTGTTCGGAATTGACCTGGTCCGGCGGCAGCGCCGCGTTCAGCTCGTCATAGGTGACATAACCGCGCTCCTTGCCGCGGGCGACCATCTTACGGACCGATGCCGCAAGCGAATCGAGGACGGGGCTATCCGCCGCGTCCTCTCTGCCTTCTGTCGATTCGGTCGCTTTTGCAGGCTTTGTCGCCATGGATTCAACGCTCTCGGGCAATCTACCGGATTCGACGAAAACTAAACAAAATCAATTAGCTATAAGATCCCACGCGGTCCTCGGTCGGATATGAAAACGGCGCCGATCCCTGCCCATTTGCGCCGGGACCGCGCCAACCCGTCAGGGCCTTCGGAATCTCGGTACTTGAGGTAGCGTCAACACACTACGCTTTCAAGACCTTATCCCAAGGAACGGCAATTAATGGCCCCTCGGGATCGTCCAGGCGATCCTTGGTATGACCCCGCAAAATGTCTAATGGCGGCCCGCCGCCCTGTCAAGCGCAGGCCGCCAGCCCTAACCGGCCGGGCGTTTCTCCTCGTCGCCGTATCCGGGCACCTCCGCTTCCGTGCCGCGCATCGCGTGCAATTCCTCGATCGCGCGGATCAGACGCTGTTCGTTCGCCTCCGTGGGTTCGGCGGCAAAGGCCTCCTCGGCCTCCTTCTTGAAGCCCTTGAGCCCGACCAACCGGCGGTGCAAATCCAGCACATGGCGGAGCTGAACACGGGCGTCCTCGGACCCTGCCTTCTCCTCGCGCGAGGCCCAGTCCAGATAGCGGGCATCTTGGCCGACCAGCTCGTCCAGAAGTTTTTCGAAACCGCCCTGAGTCAGGCCGTAGTTCACGTCGGCCTTGTTCGCCACCCGCTCGCTTGCCGCCATTTCCATGAGCACGCCATGCAAGGCTCGGTAGCGCGCCGTGGCAAGCTCGAGATGGCCGAGCTCCTCGAAGAATTCCGGCAACAAACCCGGGAAGTTCAGCACGGTTTGCAGCAACGTGCGCTCGCGCTGGATCGAGGTGCCGGCGGGATCGCGGCCCAACGCCTGATGTCGCATGACCCGCTCCGGGGCATCGTCGGCGCGCCGCCGCGCCGCCTGCGTGGTGTGCGCGGTGCGCTCCGTGCGCGTGGTGCGCGTGGTGCGCGTGGTGCGCATCTGTGGCTGGGCCGGCCCCTCATAGAGGCGATTGCGATAATGGCGTTGAAAATAGAAGCGCAGGTCCTTGTCCGGGATGCGCTCGATATGGGCCAGCAGGCGACGGTTGACTGCGGCGCGGCGCTCGGGCGTTTCGAGCCCGCCCTCGCCGCCGGCGAGGCGCCACAACCGCGACGACAGCGGGCCGGCGTCGAGCAGCACGTCTTCCATCGCCTGTACGCCGCCGGTCCCGATCAGGCTGTCGGGATCTTCGCCGTCGGGTAAGGTGGCGAAGCGCAGCGAGCGGTCCGCGCGCAAGCGCGGCAGCGCCCGCTCGACCGCCCGCGCGGCGGCCCGTTCACCGGCGGCATCGCCGTCGAAACACAGGATCGGCTCCGGCGCCAGGCGCCACAGCTCCTCGATTTGCAGCTCGGTGAGCGCCGTTCCAAGCGGCGCCACCGCCTCGGCAATGCCGGCCTGATGCAGCGCGATGACATCCATATAGCCCTCGACCGTGACCACGCGGCGGGCCTCGCGCGCCGCCGGCCGGGCCAGATCGAGCCCGTAGAGCACCGTGCCCTTGTGAAACAGAGGCGTGTCCGGCGAATTGAGATATTTGGGCTGGGTGTCGCCGAGCGCCCGCCCGCCGAAGGCAATGACGCGGCCGCGCCGGTCGGCGATCGGAAAAATGATGCGGCCGCGAAAGCGGTCGTAACTCTGGCCGCCGCCGTCGGGCTCGATGAGCAACCCCGCCGTGACCATCAGCGCCTCGGAAATATCCTCCCCGGCCAAGGCCGCTTTGAGACCGTCGCGCCGCTCGGGCGCGAAGCCGAGCCGGAAGGTCTGCACGCTCTCGGGCGTCAGCGCCCGGCCCACTAGATACGCCCGCGCGGCGCGGCCGGCATCCGCCTTGAGCTGTTGCTCGTACCACGCGGTGGCGGCTTCCAAGATCCCGTAAAGCGAGATCTGGGCGCGTTCGCGGGCGCGCTCGGCCGGGCTCTGCTTGGGCAGCTCCAACCCGGCCTGGTCCGCCAGCCGCTCCACCGCCTCCGGGAAGCCGAAGCCCTCGTCGCGCATGACGAAGCCGATCACGTCGCCATGGGCGCCGCAACCGAAGCAGTGGAAAAAGCCCTTGTCCTCGCTCACCGTGAACGAGGGTGTCTTCTCGTTGTGAAACGGGCACAGGCCGGTCAGCTCGCGGCCGCGGCGCGCCAACCGGACGCGCTTGCCGATGACGTCCGCAAGCGGGACGCGGGCTCTAATTTCGTCGAGGAACTGGGGGCTGAAGGCCATCGGACGGCTGCCTGCTGAGTGCGCCGGCACAGCGGCTGTCGCCGAGCGAGTGTAGCCGAAGCGCCGGGAGCCTCCAACCGCCGCGTGCGACGGCCGGGCGCGCGCCGCTCCCTGGTATCAGGCCAGAATTTCCTTGACGACGCCGCTCGCCTTCGAAAAATCCATACGCCCGGAATATTGCCCCTTGAGCGCCGCCATGGTCCGGCCCATGTCCTTGATGGTCCGCGCATCCAGTTCGCGGATCATGGCGCGGATCGTGGAGATCAGGTCGTCACCCTCGATCTGCGGCGGCAGGAAGCGCTCGATAACCGCGATCTCCTCCGCCTCGCGCTCGGCCAGATCGACCCGCCCGCCGCGTTCGTATTGTTCAACGCTGTCGCGCCGCTGGCGGATCATCGTGTCGAAAAGCTGCAGGATTTCCTGGTCGCTCAGGCCCTCGGGCCTGCCCTTGGGGCGGACCGCGATGTCCCGATCCTTGAGGGCCGCCAGAATCAGGCGGATGGTGGCGACGGCCCTCTCCTCGCGCGCCTTCATCGCGACCTTCAAGGCCTCGTCGAGTGCTTGTCGCAGCATGGCATCCAGTGTGGCGTTGTTGTCGCGGCGCGCACTATAGCGATCTGTGGGAGGCGATCAAGGTTGCAAAATAGGTCCGGTTCGGCCCTTTTGATTAAGCCATTGGGAACCTGGCCCTAGGCGCCATTCAAGCTTGAACGGCGCCAGCCCGCGCCCCCTCCCGACCAGCCACAAGCGTACCCTGCCATGGGTGGCCGGGAGGGGGCGCGGGCCGGAGCCGTTCAAGCTTGAATGGCCTCTAGGGTTATGCTCCCAATGGGTTAGTCAATACGGCCGAACTGGACCTATTCTGCAACCTTGATCGCCCCCCACAGATCGCTATAGTGCGCGCCGCGACAACAACGCCACACTGGATGCC
>JAUVWK010000510.1 GCA_030604165.1 Alphaproteobacteria bacterium
ACGTGGGCGTTGGTCAGCCCCGGAATCACCAGCCGGTCGCGGCCGTCGATCACGCGATCGGCGGGCGCGGCGCCGAGCCCCGGGCCGATGGCCTTGATCGAATCGCCCTCGATCAAGATATCGCCCGTGAACGGCTCGGTGCCGTGCGCGGCATCCATGGCGATGATGGTCGCGCCTTCAATGCGTGTGGTCATAGCCTCTCCCAACCAGGTTCGCGGTGCCCGGTTTCGCTTTGTCGCGGCGCCGAAGACGCGCGCTCTGGACCTAAAACATGGCCTTCGTCGAATCCGCCTGCCACTCCTCGAACACGGCGAAGGCCTCCTCGCCCAAGAGTCGCTCATAGGGCGTGGCGCGCCCGGCCGGCGGGTTGTTCACCTCATCGAGCAGCGGCGCCAGCTCGAAGCCCACCTTCTCGGCGTCATCGAGCCCGTTGCCATAATAGACCTTGTCGATGCGTGCCCACCAAATGGCGCTGACGCAAAGCGAACACGGCTCGCAGGTCGTGTACAGCTCGCAGCCCGAAAGGTCCCAGGTGCCGAGCCGCTTGCCTGCGTCGCGGATCGCGTTGGTCTCGCCGTGGCCGGTGGCATCGTGATCCTGCACCACATTGTTCCAACCTTCGCCCACGATCTCGCCGTCCTTGACCACGAGCGCGGCAAACGGGGCGGCAATGCCCTCGCGCATCTTTTGCCGGCTCAACTCGATGGCCCGACGCATGAGTTCCGTCTTGTCCATTGCTCTCCTCCCGTTCGCCCGTTCAGGCTTTTTCTGTGGCCTTGCGGCCGGCCACCGCCTCGGCCAGCACGCATAATATCTCGAACATCAGGGTGGCGCCGACCAGGGCCGTGTTGCCGCTCGGATCGAACGGCGGCGCCACCTCGACGACATCGCCGCCGATTAGGTTGAGGCCACGCGCGCCGCGCACCATCTGCTGCGCCTCGAAGGTGGAATAGCCGCCGATCTCGGGCGTGCCGGTGCCGGGCGCGTAGGCCGGATCGAGGCCATCCACGTCGAAGCTGAGATAGACCGGACCGTCGCCTACCACGCGCCGCATTTCGTCCACCACGCGTTGCCAGCCGAGTTCGAAATATTCCTCGATCTCGATGATGCGCATGCCCGCGTCGCGGGCGAAATCGAGATCGTGGCGGTCATAGACCGAGCCGCGGATGCCGATCTGGATGGTCCGCTCCGGCGCCAACAGGCCCTCCTCGACGGCGCGCCGAAAGGGCGTGCCGTGGGTCAGTTTGGCGCCGCCGAAATAGCTGTCCCAGGTATCGGAATGGGCGTCGAAATGGATCAGGCCGACGGGTTCGTCCTTGGCGATGGCGCGCAGGATCGGCAGCGTGATCAGGTGGTCGCCGCCGGCGCTGAGCGGCGTCGCGCCGGCGGCGTGAACCCGGCCGAAAAATTTCTCGATCCGCGCCATGGTGTCGTCGAGCTCGATCGGGTTGATGCTGACGTCGCCGGCGTCCGCCACCCGGCAGAGCTCATAGGGGCAGATATCGAGGGCGTGATGGGCGCGCCGGATCAGGCTCGACATGTTGCGAATCTCACGCGGCCCGTGGCGCGCGCCGGCGCGGTTGGTGGTGCCACCGTCCCACGGCACGCCGATCAGCGCGATATCCAGTTGCGCCGGGTCCTCGATCTGGGGCAGGCGCATGAAGCTCGACGCCGCGCTGAAGCGCGGCATCTCCATGCCGCTCACGGGCTCGTAGAACTTGCCGCTCTTGGTCATGCGACCACCCGTTTCGCGGCGCGCGGTTCGCCGAAGGCCTCCGCGAGCGCGGCCACGGCGCCGTCGACATATTCGTCCACGAACATCTTGCCCTTCTCCGCGGTGGCGATCCGCGCCGAGGAAAGCGCGCCCGACGAGGGCACGGTGGCCGGATCGTAGGGATACATATCGTGGCGTGGAAAATCGGCCGGCGGGTGCGTCGGCACCTTGTCCATATTGACCAGCGCGGGATGCAGATGAAGCATGACCGAGGTCTCCATCACGCCCGCATGCTCCAGCGGCCAACCCGGAAAGCCGTCGGGAAAGACCTTATCGAGGGTCGCTTGCGAGGCGTATTCCCAATAGGGAAGCTTGGCGATTCTGAGATCGTCGATGCCGTCGCGCCTGAGCTCGCGCAAGGCCAGGTCGATGCCCTCGACGAGAAACATATTGTTTTCGTAATGGCCATCCATCAGCGTCAGCTTGCGTACGCCATGGCGGGCGAACTCCTTGATCACGTCGCGGACGACGAAAATCAGGGTCTGACCGTCGAGGCTGGTGGTGCCGGGAAAATGATTGCCGCCACCCGATTTGGGCTGCGACTTATAACCGTAACTGATGGTCGGCGCCACGAGATCGCCGGTGCGCGCGGCCACGGCCTCGCAGATCGCCGTCGGGATCAAAGCATCGCAATGCATCGGCAGATGCGGCCCGTGCTGCTCGAGCGAGCCCACGGGCAGCATCACCACCGGCGCGTCTTCGCGCAGGCGGCGGTCGTAGTCGATCCAGTTCAGCTCGCAGACCCGTACGGTCTCAGCCATCGCGACCTCCCTTCATCGGCCGTCCGTCATGCGCCGGCGGGCGGCCAGGCCGGCATGTCGCTGCCCAGGCGATTGATGCCCAGATCCTCTGCCGCGCAGCGCTTATGGACCTCGGCAAGATAGGGGATGAAGGCCCTGTTCTGCTCCTCCAACCGGGCGTGCCGGGCGAGCAACTCGGGCGCCAG
>JAUVWK010000055.1 GCA_030604165.1 Alphaproteobacteria bacterium
ACACCCTTGTTTTCTTATTTTCCCAACGGCCGCGGCCACGTTTCTCTCCCAAGGCGACGCTCCAGCCTGTCAGGGTATCCCTTTGGCAGGCCATTTTACTCTGTACAATCATCCCATTGCTCGCGATCTACCACAAGTCGAGACTTTATCGCCGCTCGGCGCGGTATGGCGTTAAATGCGGGCCCGCTCCACCGAGCTCACGCTCGGCAACGTCCGCAGCGCCGCCATGATGTTGGTCAGATGCCTGAGGTCCAGCACTTCGACATCGATCTGAAATTCGAAGAAATCGGGCGAGCGGTCGGTGATCTTGAGGTTGCTGATGTTGCCCTTGTTTTTGGCAATCGCGGTGGTCAGGTCGCCCAGCGAGCCGGTCTCGTTGGTAATCACCAGCATCAGGCGGCCGATATGGATACCGTCGTCGCCGCCATCGGTATCCCAGGAAAGATCGAGCCAGCGTTCCGGCGTATCGCCGAAACTCTCCAGCGTGTCGCAGTCTATCGTGTGGATGGTCACGCCTTTGCCGGTGGTCAGGATGCCGACGATGCGATCGCCGGGCAGCGCATGGCAGCAACCGGCGAAATGCACCGCCATCCCGGGGATTAGGCCGCGGATCGGTATGGCCGTGTCGCCCGCCTTGACCGGTCCGGCGCGCCGGCGCATGAACGACAATGCCCGGGTGGCGACGCCCTCGATGCGACGGCCGGCAAACAGGCCGTCCTCGAGATCTTTCCCGGTGAGAAGGCCCTGGCCGAGCGCGACAAACAGATCGTCGATGCTTTTTTGTTTGAGCCGCGGCAAGGCCGCCTCGAGCGGGGCCTCCGAAAATTCCTGGCCCTCCGTGCGAAAGACCTTTTCCGCGATCGCCCGGCCGAGCGCCATATATTCCTGGCGCTCCTTGGTGCGGATAAAGCGGCGGATACTGGCCCGCGCCTTGCCGGTGACGACGAAGCCTTCCCAGGTGGGCGACGGCGCCGGCACTTTCGAGCGCACGATCTCCACCTCATCGCCGTTGCTCAACTTCGTACGCAACGGCACCATGCGCCCGTTGATCTTGGCCCCGACGCAGGTGTCGCCCACGCCCGAGTGCACCGCATAGGCGAAATCCACCGGCGTCGCGCCGCGTGGCAAATTGATCAGATCGCCCTTCGGCGAAAAGCAGAACACCTGATCGCGGAACATTTCGAGCTTGGTGTGCTCCAGGAACTCCTCCGGACCCGCCGCCTTGTCCAAAATCTCGAGCAGCTCCCGCAGCCAACGGTACTGCCGCCCTTCGCGGGGCTCGGTCGCCTGCTTAAAAGCCCAGTGCGCCGCGACGCCGTATTCGGCCTCCTCGTGCATTTCGCGCGTTCGAATCTGAATCTCGATGCGCTGGCGCTCCGGACCGATCACCGTCGTGTGCAGCGAACGATAGCCGTTGGGCTTGGGCGTGCTGATCAGGTCCTTGAAGCGCTCGGGGACCATCGGATAGGCGCGGTGCACGACGCCAAGCGCGCGATAGCAGTCCTCGATCTCGTCGACGACGATGCGAAAGGCCATGATGTCCGAGAGCTGCTCGAACGCCACGTTCTTCTGCTCCATCTTGCGCCACACCGAGTACGGCTTCTTCTCCCGCCCGGCAACGCTGGCCCGGATCCGAGCCTCGGCAAAGGTCTGCTTCAGGGCGTCCAGGATCCTGGCCGCACGGTCGCCGCCCTGCTCCTTGAGAAAATTGAGGCGCGCGAGCACCGAATTGCGCGCGTCGGGGTTGAGCTCCGCGAAGGCCAGGTCTTCCAACTCGTCCTTGATGGTTTGCAGGCCGATGCGCTCGGCCAGCGGCGCATAGATATCCATGGTTTCCAGGGCGATGCGCCGCCGCTTGTCCGCCTCGTCGAAATAGCCGAGCGTGCGCATGTTGTGCAGCCGATCGGCGAGCTTGATCAGGAGAACCCTGATGTCCGCCGACATGGCGAGCAGGAATTTGCGGAAATTCTCGGCCTGCTTGGTCTTGTCCGACTGGAGTTCGAGGCGCGACAGCTTGGTGACGCCATCGACGAGCCGCGCGATCTGCGCGCCGAAATGGGTTTCGATCTCGTCGAGCGTGGCGATGGTGTCCTCGACCGTATCGTGCAACAAGGCGGTGACGATCGAGGCGCTGTCGAGCTTGAGCTCGGTCAGGATGCCGGCAACTTCGAGCGGATGGGAAAAATAGGGGTCGCCGTTGGCCCGAACCTGGGTGCCGTGCGCACGCATGGAAAAGACGTAGGCTCGATTCAGCAAGCCTTCGTCAGCCGTAGGCTCATACGACTTGATGCGCTCAACGAGTTCGTATTGGCGAATCACGGAACATCAGGCGCTGGCTCCGCCCGTCGCGGCGCCTTGGTGCGGCCCGTCCGCGGCGCCGGTTTGCACGGGCACCCCTCGCGGCACCGCCAACGTTGCGGGGCGGGCTCTAGCTCTCCTCCAAATCGCCTGGCGGCGCCTCCTGCTGGACGCGCTCCGGAGCTTCCGCGGCAACCTCGTCTTCGGTGGACGCGGCCTCGGTGGACGCGGCCTCGGTGGACGCGGTCTCGGTGGACGCGGTCTCGGTGGACACGGTCTCGGTGGACGCGGTCTCGGTGGACGCGGTCTCGGTGGACGCGGTCTCGGTCACCGTATCTTTGGGCTCTTCCTTTGCCGCCGCGCCCGATTGGCCGGTCACGCCGGCCCAGGCCTGCTCGGCGGCGATCATGGCCAAGGTTTCTTCCTCCGGCTCGTCAAGCTCGACATCCACCTCGCGGCTGTGCTCGAGCGCGTAGCGAAGGGCCTCGAGCTCGACCGTCTCATCGGCGATTTCGCGCAACGCGACAACCGGATTCTTGTCGTTGTCCCGGTCGAGCGTCAGGGACGCACCGGCGTGAATGTCACGCGCGCGCCGTGCCGCCAAAAGAACCAGCTCGAAGCGGTTGGGCACCCGCTGGACACAATCTTCGACCGTTACCCGCGCCATGCGTCATTCTCCGAATTCAAAGGCCAAGCCAGACCACGAAAAGCTCGGCAAAATATCTCGCGGCCACCATCATAGCAAGTTATTGGGGCGTTGCCCGTGGATTACAAGGCCGGGCGGACCCCGATGCGGCGTCATAGGGCCTCGACGCACTGCTCGCCCGGCAGCGCGCCGATAAGCTCGTGCACCGTCGCGCCACTCACCGGGTGGACCCAATCGGGAGCGACCTCCGCCAGCGGAACAAGCACGAAGGCGCGTTCCACGAGGCGCGGATGCGGCAAGGTAAGCGGCGGACCGGCGGCGTTCTCGGCCAGCGTAACAACGCTGCCGTGGTAGTCGAGCAAGTCGAGATCGAGCACGCGCGGCGCCAGCGGCGCATGGCGGCGGCGGCCAAACCCGGCCTCGATCTCCAAGAGCCGCGCCAGCAATGCGGGCGCGGGCAGCGCCGTCTCCAGCGCCGCCACGCCATTGACGAACCACGGCTGGTCGGACGCCGGCAGCGGCGCGCTGCGATACCAGCGCGACCGCCGCACGACCGAAAGGCCGGCGCGGGAGAGCGCGCCAAGCGCCGCCTCGAGGCCCTTTTCGGGCGGGCCATGGCGCGGCGTCGGCAGATTCGCCCCGAGTCCCAACAGAATCATCGCGCCCCTCGACTTAACCTTTTGAGTGCTTGTCCACGTCCCACCGATGAACTAAGAAAGAAGGGACCGAAACATTCGCGGACACCGCAGGTCGGTGCCGTTCAAGTTACTAGTACGAAGACCTTTTTTCTGCTGAACGGGAAAGCTAAACACATTCGATCCGATCGATTTGCCAGATAAGGGAATTTTCAAATGACTTTCTACCCAGAGGGGCGTATTGGCCTTTTTATTGATGGATCCAATCTTTACGCCGCCGCCCGCGCCCTTGGTTTCGACATCGATTACAAGCGACTGCTCGAAGAGTTCACGGAGCGGGGCCGCTTGATCCGGGCTTTTTATTACACCGCCCTGATCGAAGACCAGGACTATTCGCCGATTCGCCCGCTGGTCGATTGGCTCGATTATAACGGCTACACCATGGTGACCAAGCCCACCAAGGAGTTCACCGACTCCATGGGCCGGCGCAAGATCAAGGGCAACATGGATATCGAGCTGGCCATCGACATGATGGAGATGGCGCCGTATCTGGACCACATCGTGCTGTTTTCGGGCGATGGGGATTTTCGCTGTCTGGTCGAGGCGGTGCAACGCAAGGGGCTCAGGGTCTCCGTCGTCAGCACGGTGCGCTCCCAACCGCCCATGGTGGCCGATGAGCTGCGCCGCCAGGCGGACAATTTCATCGAGCTGCAAGACCTCGAACCCGTGATCGCCCGCGCCCCGCAATGGCGCGAGGAAGCCGGCCGCGCGCAAAACCAACAAACCGCAAAGGCGGCCGAGGACCCCGACGACACGGGCGATGCGGACGATACGGACGACCTGGCAAGCGCCAGTTAGCGCCTTTCCCGCTGGCGTGGGAGCGGGCCGGAGCCGTTCAATCTTGAAATCCCCTGACGCCTCGGTGGCCGCCGCGCTTGCGCCGCCGCTCGACTGCGGGCTATGCCCGCGCTTGGTCGCCTACCGCGCCGCCAACCACCGCAAGGAGCCAAGCTGGCACAACGCGCCGGTGGCGAGTTTCGGCCCGCTCGAGGCGGACCTCCTGATCGTCGGCCTGGCGCCGGGGCGGCGCGGCGCCAACCGCACGGCGCGGCCGTTCACCGGCGATTTCGCCGGCGATCTGCTTTACGCGACCCTGTTGACGCACGGCTTCGCCACCGGCAGCTACGCCGCGCGGGCCGATGACGGCCTCGAGCTGCGCAATTGCCGCATCACCAACGCGGTCCGCTGCGTGCCACCCGAAAACAAGCCCACCGGGACCGAAGCGGCCACCTGCCGGCCGTTTCTACGGGCGGAATTCGACGCCATGGAACGGCTGTCGGTGGTGCTGGCGCTCGGCACCATCGCCCACCAAGCGGTGTTGGCGGCGCTGGGGCGGGTCCGCGCGGCGCAGCGCTTCGGCCATGGCGCGACCCACGAGATCGGCGCGGGGCGGCGGCTCGTGGACAGCTACCATTGCTCGCGCCTGAACACCAACACCGGCCGCCTCACCGAGGCCATGTTCCACGCCATCTTCGACAAAATTCGCGCCCACCTCGGGGGCTAGCGGGCTGGTGCAGCTTGAACGGAAATCGCGCTAGCCGCCTTTGACCGCGCTCAACAGCGTTTGCCCGCCCGGAATCTCGGTGCGGCGCGCGGTGCCGTAGCCGGCCTCGTCCAGCCACGCCTGGTATTCACCGACGGTATAGGACTGGCCGTGGTCGTAGACGCTCAAGAACACCAGATTGATATCCACCGCCTCTTGCGGCGCTAGGCGAGAATCGGCGAGCACGCCGATGCCCAGGATATGCAGCGTGCCGCCCGGCTTGAGCGCGGGCACGGTATTCAGGATGGCGTGGCGCGCGTCCTCGGCCGAGAGCACCTGCAGGAAACTCCGCATCACCATGACGTCGAAATTACCTTCCAGCGGCGCGCGGGTCGGATCGGCGGCCAGCACGTCGACGCGCTCGGCGAGCCCGGCCTCGGCAACGAAGCGTTCGGTGATGGCGGCGACCTGCGGCAACTCGAGCACCGAGGCCTTGAGCCCCGGATAGCTCCGGCACAGCGTGGCCGCGAGCGCACCGGAGCCGCCGGCCACGTCCAGCAATGTCTCACAGGCGCCGAAATCGAAATGCTTGGCCAAGAGATGGGCGGAGGCCACCGTCCCCGGCGAGAGGCCGCGTAGGAAGGTCGTCAGCTCCGCTTCCGACATGGCCGAAAAATCGTGCTTGGCCTGGGGCGCGCCGGTCCGGATCGAAGCGCCCACCTGCAGCGCCGCCGGCCAGACATCGGCGAGCAGATCCTTCAGATCGCCCAGATAATGCGGCCGCCCCTTGACCAGATCGTGGTCGCTCTCCGGCGTGTTGGCGAAGCGACCGCCGGCTTCCTCCAGCAGGCCGGCGGCGGTCAACGCAAAGAGCAGCGGCCGCAGCTTCTCGGGCCCGACGCCGAGCGCCGCCGCGACCTCGTTGACCTCGCTGGGTCCGTTTTCGAGCGCCGTGAACAGCTCCAACTGCATCCCCGCCAGCATGGCGTAGGACGGATAGACCGCCATGCTGAGGGCCTGAACGGTGCTCGGTGGCGGCGGCAGGCCGTCGCGGCTCATCGGGAGCGCCCGGGGCTCACCCGCCGCCGCGGCGACAACGGCGGAATGACCTGGCTCAGATGCGGCACCAGCTCGTGCACGGTCAATTTGGTCAGGTCCTTTTCGATCTCGGCGTTCAACCGCCCGAGCGCGTGCTTGTTGAGCGCCTTGCGCAGGTCGCCGAGCGTCTCGGGCGGGGCCACGACCACCAGCGCCTCGAATTCGCCTTTTAGGCTGGCGCCATTGACCAGCGCGGCGAGCGCGGCGACGAACTGCTGCTTTTCCTGCCGGTGCCAGTCGATGCGGGGCTCCATGGCGTGGTGCCCGGTGCCGACCCGATCGAACACGCGCCCCGGCTGATCGCTGCCGATCTCGCGCGTGCGCCGGTTCTCGCTGTTGTAGTCCGGGCCCACCTGGGTGAGCTTTCGCGCCCCTTGGCGGGCGGCGAAAATGCGCCCCCGGGCACCGTCCGCCACCAGGACCCAAGTCAATTTATGCTGCGCCATGACGTCCCCCGCCGCTGCCGACCGCTGCGCCAACCCATCTATTTATGTAATCGCCCGACGCGGGCCGCGCAATCGCCGCGCTTAGGCTTTTCTATGATGGACACCTTTAGCCGCGCGGCTTTAGCAGGCGCTCCTTCTGACGGCGCCATTCGCGCTCTTTTTCGGTCGCGCGCTTGTCGAATTTCCGCTTGCCCGAGGCCACCGCCAACTCCACCTTGACCCGGCCGCGCTCGTTGAAATAGAGCGTGAGCGGCACCAGCGTCACGCGGTCGCGCCGCAGCGTGCCGATGAGCCGCCTGATTTCGCGCTTGCGCAGCAGCAGTTTGCGGGGCCGGCGCGGCTCGTGATTGAAACGGCCGCCGGCCTTGTATTCCGCGATATGGGCGTTCACCAGATAAATCTCGCCACCGCGCTCCGTCGCATAGGAATCGCCCAAGCTCGCACGGCCTTCGCGCAGCGACTTCACTTCCGTGCCTTGCAGCGCGATACCGACCTCGAAGCGGTCTTCGAGATGATAGTTCCACCGCGCCTTACGGTTTTGCGCGATGATCCGCCTGGCGCTCGACGCCTGCTGCGCCATCGCTAAGGAGTCCGGCCTTGGCTGCCCGCCGGCCTAGGAAATTAGGCCGGTGGCGCGCAGCACTGTGTCGATGCGATCGCAGCTCGCGGGCAAGGGCGGCACCAGGGGCAGACGCATCTCGCCCGTGCACTTGCCGCGCCGGCTCGCGGCGTATTTCACTGGGCCCGGGCTGCTTTCCACGAACAACACATCGTGCAGCGGCATCAGCCGTGTGTGCAAGGCAAGCGCCTTGGCCGCGTCGCCCGCCTCCCAGGCGGCGAACATTTCGGCGCACTGGCGGGGCGCAATATTGGCCGTGACCGAAATGCAGCCGTGACCGCCCTGGGCCAGGAACGCCAGCACCGTGCCGTCCTCGCCGGACAACTGGCAGAATTCCTCGCCCATGGCGACCCGGGTTTGGGTCGGCCGCGCCAGGTCGGCGGTGGCGTCTTTCACGCCCACGATATTGGCCAGCTCGGCCAAGCTGGCCATGGTCTCGACCGCCATGTTCACGACGCTGCGCCCGGGAATATTGTAAATGATGATAGGTATTTCCACCGCATCGTTGACCGCCTTGAAGTGCGCATACATCCCCGCCTGGGTGGGCTTGTTGTAGTAGGGCATGACCAGGAGCGCGCCGTCGGCGCCCGCCGTCTTGGCATGACGGGTCAGGCTGATCGCCTCCTCCGTCGAGTTGGAGCCCGTGCCCGCGATGACCGGAACCCGCCCGGCCGCGACCTCGATGCAGATCTCCGTGACCCGCATATGCTCGTCGTGGCTCAGCGTCGGCGATTCGCCGGTCGTGCCGCACGGCACCAAGCCCCGCGCGCCCTCGTCGATCTGCCATTCGATCAGGGCGCGATAGGCCGCTTCGTCCACCGCACCGTCGCGGAACGGCGTGATCAGCGCGGTCAAGTAGCCTTTGAACATGTCTTAATCCCTTAATCGGCCATTAACCTTAGCGAAGGATAGTTTGGCCACGTGCCCTCGGCAAGGCTCTGGGCGGCCACGGCGAAGACTTTGACGACTGCGGAAGCGGACACACGCTTGTTGCGGGTGTGCTCAACCGTCTAGGATTTACACTGGGCCCGATGGTGGGCCGCCAAGGGTGTGATACACCACGAAACAACAGCGCATCGGGACCATGCTTCGCGCCTTCGCAATCATCGTAATCGTCGGCTTTGCGCTCGCCACAACGCTAGGCGCGGGGCCGCTTGGCGCGCAGCCGATGCCGCCGCCACTCTCCAAGCAAGACCTGGTGATCTACAAGAAGGCGTTTCGCGCGGCGAGCCGCGACCATTGGAGCAAGGCCCACCAACTGGCCGCCCGGGCGAGCGATCCGCTCGGCGCCAAGGTCATCCGCTGGCTCGACTATTCTCGCCCCTATAATTTCTCCCCGCTGGCCGAAATCGTCGCCTTCATGGACGACGAACCCGATTGGCCGGATCAGGAGAAGCTTGCCGCCAGCGCCGAGACCGCGCTTTCCAATGACACCGACGACGAAAAGGTCTTCGCCTGGTTCCGCTGGCGCGATCCGCTGAGCCGCGACGGCCGGCTGCGCCTGGCCCAAGCCCTGCTGCGCGCGGGCGAGACGGAGCGGGCCGCGACGCTGATCCGCGAGGCCTGGGTCAACGACCATTTTTCGACGCGCGATCTACGCCGGGTCTACCGCTGGTACCGCAAGCATCTGCGGCCGGAAGATCATCTCGCCCGGCTGGACCGGCTGCTGTGGGAGAACCGACGGCGCGGCGCGCGGCGGGTCTATCGTTATGTCGACAAGGGGCATCAGGAGCTGGCCCAGGCCCGCCAGGCGCTGCGCGGCTTTGCGGGCGGGGTCGATGCGGCGATCGCCCGTGTGCCGAAGGAGCTCCGCCGCGATCCGGGATTGATGTACGAGCGGCTACGCTGGCGGCGGCGCAAGGGCCGCGCCGAGGCCGCGCGCGAGATTCTGTTCGACGCGCCGGACCAGCTCGGCCGTCCCCAACTGTGGTGGAAAGAGCGGGAGATCCAGATTCACAAGGCGCTCGCCAAGGGCTTGATCGACGAGGCCTATCGCTTGGCCAAGGAGCACAAGCAGATCGGCGGCGTCGGCTTCATCGAGGCGGAATGGCTCGCCGGATGGATCGCGCTGCGCTTTGTCAATGACCATCATACCGCCTACCGCCACTTCGCCCGCCTGCACGATGCCGCCACCATGCCGGTGAGCAAGGCGAGGGCAGGCTACTGGGCTGGCCGCGCGGCCGAGGCCGAGGGCGATCTCGAGAACGCCATGCACTGGTATACCGTGGCGGCCCACCATCCCAGCGCCTTCTACGGCCAACTCGCCAGCGCACGGGTCCGGGCCCATGACGCGCCGCTTTTGGCGGAGCCCAGCGATGCCGGGCAGCCGGCAACCCTTGAGGGACATGAGCTGGTCGCCGTGGTGCGCCTGCTGGCATTCCTGGGCCAAAATAAGCTTTTGCCCACCTTTATCCTGCGCCTCGGCGATCTGGCCAAGGGCTCCAAGGACCACGACGTGATCGCGCGGTTGGCGGAATCGATCGGCCGGCCGGATTTGGCCATCCGGGCAGCTAAGCGCGCGGCGCGGGACGGCTATGTCTGGGTCGAGCACCTGTTTCCCGCCGTGCAGGTTCCGTTCGCCAAAACGGACGAGGAGCTGGAGCACGCGCTGGTGCTCGCCGTGGCCCGGCAAGAGAGCGGCTTTCACGCCAAGGCGAAAAGCCATGCCGGCGCGCGCGGCTTGATGCAGCTGATGCCCCGTACCGCTCGCTACATAGCGCGTAAGCTCCGCATCAAATATGCCAAGAAGCCGCTGACCTCCAACCCGGCCTATAACGTTACCCTGGGCAGCACTTATTTGGCCGATATGATCAAGCAATATGACGGCTCCTATTTGCTCGCGCTGGCGGCCTACAACGCGGGGCCGAGAAACGTGCAGCGTTGGATTCGCAAGAATGGCGATCCGCGCCGCGACCCCAACGTGGACGTCGTGGACTGGATCGAATCGATCCCGCTGAGCGAGACGCGAAACTACGTGCAGCGCGTGCTCGAGGGCCTGCAAGTCTATCGTTGGCAGCTCGGTCAAAAGCCGTCGGTGCCGAGCCTCGAGCGCGATCTCGCGCGCGGCGTGCCGGGGGACGTGCTGACCGCCCGTTGCGACGGCGCAAACGTCGCGCAAATCCTGCAGCTATCGGCCCACGCCGCAGTGTGCTGAGCGACGGTGCTGAGCGACGGTGCTGAGCGACGGTGCTGAGCGCCGCCCTTGGCGGCTCTCGGCCGGCGGTGTACCTTACTCCTTGCGATTGCGCGCCCTTGTCGGGGCGTCGTGAGGCCGCGCGGACGGCGAAGCGGCGGCGCGGCGCAGGGTGCGACGGTCGCCGCCTTGGCCGCGGCGAGAGGGAGATGAGCGAACATATCGAGCAAATTCCGGCGACGCCGGTGGCGCCGCGAATAGCTGAGCGCCCGCCCGCGGCGAGCGGCTTTCGCGAGCGCTGGATTTCGACCCAGGATAACCGCTCGCTTTACGTTCGCGAATACGGCCCGCGCGCCGGCGGACGAACACCGCTTTTGTGCCTGCCCGGGCTGACGCGCAATTGCCGGGATTTTCATGACCTCGCCCTTCATCTGGCCGGCGAGCGACGCGTGGTTTGCCCCGATTTGCGCGGCCGCGGCCGCTCCGCGCGCGAGACCGACTGGCGCAACTACCGTCCCGAAACCTTGCTCGGCGACGTCATGCACCTGATGGCGGCGACCGACCTTCACCCGGCGGTGATCATCGGCACCTCGCTCGGCGGCATCCTCGCCATGGGGGTGGCTGTCATGCGGCCGCGGGCGCTGGCGGGGGTGATCCTCAACGACACCGGGCCCAAGATGGAACCCGAAGGGACCCGCTTCATCGCCGCCTATATCGCCGAAAACAAGGCGCAACCGAGCTGGGAGGCGGCCGCGCATTACGTGCGCGAGCTGGTCGGCCAGACCTGGGACAAGGACGACGCCACCTGGCTGCGCATCGCGCGCCAAAGCTACTCCGAGGGGCCCGACGGCAAGCTTTATCTCGATTACGACCCCGCGATCGCC
>JAUVWK010000208.1 GCA_030604165.1 Alphaproteobacteria bacterium
CCGGCGTCCTCGCCGCTGGCCCCGGTCTCGGGCACCGAGGAACGCGCCTGCGTCGGCGCCTCGGTGCGAGGCGCGGGCGGCGCAGGCTTTGCTTTTGCCGGTTGGGTGGGCGTCCGTGCTTGCCGACCCGGCGTGCGGCGCGGCGGCATGTAGCGGTTGTCGCCGAGCTCGGGCGCGGGCTCGAAGATGGGCCAGCGCACATAGGCGAAGGCCCAGATCAACGCCGCGGGAACGATCAGGGCGACAAGTTGGAAAAACCACGCGCGCGTCTCGACCGGCATGACGAAGCCGAGCGCCGGCGCTAGAAGCAGCAAGGCCCACCACCCCCGTCGTCCGGCTTTTTTACAGATTCTCCAATAACACCAAATGGTTATGGCCAGCACGAGGATCAGATAAAGAAGGGAGAAACTTGGCATGTCGGACCGTTCGCGCGTCAGCCGCCATGCGGATGTTTGGGCCAGCGACTGAATGCCAGCAGAAAGGCCACGATCAGCGGCCCGGCCGTCGGGATCAAGACCAGGATCGCCGGCCAGCGCGGCAGGCCCGCGCGCTTGCAGATCCTGATTAGCGGATAAAGAACCAGCGCGCCGAAAACCAGCGCGCCGATGAGGCGTTGCTGATCCATCAGAGCCTCATGCAGGAACGGCCGCCGCCTCGGGTGCCGAACGGCGCGGCTTGGCGCTGTCGGTCTTGAGTTGGCCGCAGGCGGCCAGGATGTCGCGCCCGCGCGGCGCGCGGACCGGCGCCGAGTAGCCGGCGTTGTTGACCAGCTCGGCGAAGCGCCGAATCGAAGCGGGCTCCGAGCAGGCGTAGGGCGCGCCGGGCCACGCGTTAAAGGGGATCAAATTGACCTTGGCCGGAATCCCGGCGATCAGCTTGACCAGCGCCTTGGCGTCGGCGGGCGAATCGTTGATCCCCTTGAGCATGACATATTCGAAGGTGATGCGCCGCGCGTTGCTGGCGCCGGGGTAGCGCCGGCAGGCCTCGAGCAACGCGGCGAGCGGATATTTCTTGTTGAGCGGCACCAGCTCGTCGCGCACCGCGTCGCTCACCGCGTGCAGCGAGACCGCGAGTCCGACGCCGAGCTCCGCGCCGCAGCGCTCCATCATCGGCACGACACCGGCCGTCGACAAGGTGATGCGCCGGCGCGACAGGGCGAGGCCTTCGGCATCCATGACGATCTTGAGCGCCTTCGACACCGCGGCGAAATTGAACAACGGCTCGCCCATACCCATCATCACGACATTGGAGAGCAAGCGCTGGCCCGCGGGCGAGGGCCATTCGCCATAGCTGTCGCGCGCCACCAGAAATTGAGAGACGATTTCCCGCGCATCGAGGTTGCGCACGAGCCGCTGGGTGCCGGTGTGGCAGAAGCGGCAGGTCAGGGTGCAGCCGACCTGCGACGACAGGCAAAGCGCGCCGCGATCTTCCTCCGGGATGAAGACGGATTCCACGGCGTTGCCGTCGGCCAAGCCGAGCAGCCACTTGCGCGTGCCGTCGACGGAGCGTTGCTCCTGCAGCACCGCCGGGCGCGCCAAGGTAAAGGTCGCCGTCAGGGCGTCGCGCAAAGGCTTGTTGAGCGACGTCATGACGCTGAAGTCACGGGCGCCGTGGTGATAGATCCAATGCCAAAGCTGCTTGGCGCGCAGGCCCGCCCGCCGGCGCGGCTCACCGAGGTCGACGAGGCGCGCGGCGATCTCGGCCCGGTCCAGGCCGAGCAAGCTTGTCGGTTCGCCATTGGCGGTAACGGGGGCGATACCGGGGGCGGTACCGGGCCTTTCGGCCACTGGGGTCGGCGCGTCCATAGCCGTTGATATACGCACCTGAGCCGCGTTTGGCCAGGGCCGCGCTGGTGGGGCGTTGGCAGGGGTCGTGCGAGCTTAAGGGCAGGCTTTGACGATGGCCTTGCGTGCCGCGCTGAAGCCCCTCAACGAATAGGTATCGAGCGAAAAGGTGCCCTTTTTCGAGGTTCCGCGCACGGAGAGCGCGAGGCCCTTGACCATCGAGCGCACGATCGTCGCGTCCTTGACCACCGCCTCGTCGGCCCAGGCGAGCTCCTTGTCGATCAGGCTCAAGGCGTAATTCTTGCCGTCTATTTTCAGCCGAACCTTCGACTTCTCATCGTACGGATAGCCGGATGTTACGCTGACCTCTTCCGATGTCTTGCCGCCCATGCGGCGGCTGACCATGGCGTAGGGTTCACCCCGGCGTGAATAATCGCCCTCCTGCTTCGTCGGTTTGCTGAAAATGTAGCAAACCTTGTTGCCGTTTTCGGTCCAGACGTAGGCGCTCCAATTGCCGTGCCGCGCCAAGAGCTGTTGCGCGGACGCGGGCTCGGTGCCGGCAAACAGCCCGGCAAACAGCAAGGCGCCCCACAAGGCGGGCAAAACAAGAAACCAAGCGGTTCGGGGACGAAATACGCGAAAATCAGTTTTGTACGAATCGAATCGACACACCATGACGCAACAATACTCAGAACATTCCCATGGGGCCAGCCCTCAACAGGGCGATATGATCAACATTACGTATGCTGTCAAGGCGCTCCGGCAAACACGGCTGGCCACGCGCGGCTTGGCATCGTTCGAACGAAACCAGAATCAACCCGCCTTGCGCTTGCGTCGCACGGGCGCGCCGAAGACGTGGGCGGGCCCGGGGGTCGGCGTCGCGCGGGGGTTGAGCGGCCGTTCCGCGAAGCGTCCCAAAGCCAGCAGCCGATCGTACATGACGATAGCCCCGGCCACGCCCACATTGATCGCGAACGCCGTCGGGATTTTCACGATATGGTCGCAGCGCGCGGTCAGCTCGGCCGACAGGCTGCCGCGCTCTGGGCCGAGCACGTAGGCCGCCGTGAGGGGATGCGGGAAGGACGGCAGGTCGATCGCGTCGTCCAGCAACTCGACCCCCACGAGATTGCAGCCGGCGGGCAGAGTCAGCGCGCTCGCGTCGTCGTGGCGATAGTAGGGCACGTGCTCCGGCGTCCGCGCCGTGTCCGACCGCGCCGACGAAATCGAGTACGCGGCATTGATGGTGAACACGAAGCGCGCGCCGAAGGCGTGGGCCGTGCGAAACAGGTTGCCGATGTTCATCGGCTTGCTGACAGCCTCGACGCCGATGCCGAAATAGCCTCGCATGGCCGTAAGCTTGCAGCGGGCCGCCGGTCAAGGCAAGGTTGGCGCGATTTCAGGGCCAACGGCGTGGTCCAACTCCCCTTTCGGTCATCGCAACAAACGCCTTAGCGACAGTTCCGCGACCATGGCATCGAACAAGGCGACGAATAAGCCCCGCTCCGCCGGCAAGCGCCGCGCCGCCGACCGCTCGGCGCTTGCCGGCGAGACGGTGCGGGCCCAATACGAGACCTACCCCTACCCGCCACGCGATCCGGAGGATGAAAAGAACCGCCTGATCACGGGCTCGCCCAGCCATATCTTGGAGCTCAACCACTACGTTTTCGGTGGCCGGCGCAATTTCGCCGCGCCGTTCCGCGCCTTGGTGGCGGGCGGCGGCACCGGCGACGGCGCCATCATGCTGGCGCAGCAACTGGCGGAGGCGGGCGCGGGCGGCGAGGTCGTCTATCTCGATGTTTCGGCCGCGGCGATGGCG
The DNA here is from genome assembly GCA_030604165.1 of Alphaproteobacteria bacterium. Classification (GTDB taxonomy): domain Bacteria; phylum Pseudomonadota; class Alphaproteobacteria; order UBA828; family UBA828; genus JAUVWK01. The sequence continues at coordinate 3,601 of JAUVWK010000208.1, forward strand.
ACCGCCCAGGCCCGGGCCGAAATGCGTGGCTTGACCAACATAGAATTTCACCGCGCCTCGCTGCTCGATCTCGCGAGGCTCGATCTGGGACCGTTCGACTATGTCGATTGCTGCGGCGTCTTGCACCATCTGGAAGACCCCGCCCTCGGGCTGCGGCGGCTCGCGAGCGTGCTGGCGGATGGCGGCGGCATCGGCCTCATGGTCTACGGCACGCTGGGGCGGACCGGCGTCTACGAGACCCAGGCGCTGATCCGCCTGCTGGCCGGCGCTGCCGACGACGCGCAACGCCTCGCCGTCGCCCGCGCCTTGATCGAGGACTTGCCGCCAACCAACTGGTTCGTGCGCAATCCCCATATCGGCGATCACCGCGACGCGGGCGAGGCGGGTCTTTACGACTTGTTGTTGCATAGCCGCGATCGCGCCTTCACGGTGCCCGAGCTTGCCGAGCTGGTGCAGGGCGCCGGGCTCGCCATCACCGCATTCATCGAGCCGGCACGCTACGATCCGGCCAATTATCTGGCGGAGTCGCCGTTGCGCGAACGGTTGGCGTCATTGCCCTGGCTCGATTCCTGCGCCGCCGCCGAACTGATCGCCGGCAACCTGAAGCGCCATATCTGTTATCTGGTGCGCCCGGCCGACGCGCCGCGGGCGGTGGCCCGGCCGGATTCGCCCAAGGTCGTGCCGGTATTGAAAGACGCGACCGGTGCGGGCCTCGCCGAACGAATAGGTCGCGCCGGCGGGATGAACGTCGATTTCGACGGCGTCAAGGTGCGCTTCGCCTTGCCGGCCCACGCCGGCGCGATCCTCGCGGCCGTGGACGGTCGGCGCAATCTGCGCGCCGTTCACGAGGCGGTTGCGCACCCCCCGGGGCGGCTCGATTGGCAGGCCTTCAAAAGCGCCTTCGAGCAGCTTTACGCGGCGCTCAACGGTCTCAACATCATGCTGCTTCGCCGGCCCGATTCCGGCCGGCGGCCTCGTTTACGGTTCGGAGATGGATTGGCGCGAGATTGATACCGCTCCTTGATATAAGCCGGGCAATGAAAACATTGTAATATCGGTTGCCATGGCGAAGGTCGCAAAACAGCGCGAAATTCTCGACCGTAAGGCGCTCGTCCTGGCGCTCTCGGCGATCGACGCCCCGCTCCAATCGGCCGCGGCGCGGGCCGCTGTGCTGGCGCTCTTCAAGGCGGCGCTCGCCGATGGCCAAGCGGCGGTACGCCGCCGTTTGGAGGGTGGCGCGGGCGGCGCCGCCGTGGTGGCCGCCAACACGTTCGTGATCGACCAGCTCTTGGAGGTGCTGTTCGATCATGCCGCCGAGGTGCTGTTCCCGGCGCCGAATCCGACCGCGGCCGATCAGCTTAGCCTGGTCGCGGTGGGCGGCTACGGGCGCGCCGAGCTGGCGCCGGCTTCGGATGTCGACCTTTTGTTTCTTTATCCGTACAAGCTGACGCCGCGCGGCGAACAGATCGTCGAATACGTCCTCTACATGCTTTGGGATCTGGGTCTGAAGGTGGGCCACGCGACCCGCTCGATCAGCGATTGTCTGCGCCGCGCCAAGGCGGATATGACGATTCGCACGTCCCTGCTCGAATCGCGTTTCTTGCGTGGCGACGAGGCCCCCTACGAGACGTTCCGAACCCGGTTTTGGACCGAAATTATCCCCGGGACGGAAGCGGAATTCGTGGCTGCGAAATTGGCGGAGCGCGATGAGCGCCATCGGCGCATGGGCGATTCGCGCTATTTGCTCGAGCCCAACATCAAGGATGGTAAGGGCGGCCTACGCGACCTGCACACGTTGTTCTGGATCGCCAAATATCTCTACCGCGTGGAGCGTTTCAAGGACTTGGTGGAGCGCGGCGTGTTGACGGCCAAGGAGAACGCGCGCTTCGCGCGCGCCGAGAAGTTTCTGTGGAAGGTGCGGGCCCATCTGCACTCAGTGACCGGGCGGGCGGAGAACCGCTTGACCTTCGACTTACAGCCCGAGATCGCGCGCCGCATGGGCTA
>JAUVWK010000149.1 GCA_030604165.1 Alphaproteobacteria bacterium
AGCCCGAGCAGTGATCGTGGGCGCACGGAAGTGGCCCGAACGTACTCGAAATGCGCTCGCTTGGTGACTTATGGGTGACTTTGAAGGCTCAGGGGCCTCGCCGTTTCCAGCTAAGCCCCTGTTTTGTTTGGTGGAGCCACGGGGAGTCGAACCCCGGACCTCTTGAATGCCATTCAAGCGCTCTCCCAACTGAGCTATGGCCCCGCAGGTGCCGGCGCGGTCCCGAACGAGCAGGCGGCGCGGCAGCGGAAAAGTAGGGTGGCTGCCGAGGCCGCGCAAGCGAAATCCGCTTCCTGCGGTCGGTGTCAGCGCTCCTCGGATTTGTCCTCGATCATCCCGTCCACGACCTCGGCCACGTCGTCGTCGTCTTCGCCGAGTTCGGAGACGTCCTCGATCACGCCCTCGTCCTTGTTGCTTTTCTCGGTATTCTGTTCTTCGGCTTGGTCGGGCTCTTTCGCAACCGCGCCAGCGTCGCTTTCGCTCTGGTCGGCCACATCCTCTGTCGGCGGTTCGGTTTTCTCCGCCGGCTTTTCCACCTCCGCCGGAGGTTCGGGCTTTTTCGCCTGGGCCACCGCTCGGCTGCGTTTGGGTTTGCTCTGGGATTCCGGTTCGAACACCGTGTCGCATTTCGGGCATCGAATCGGCTTCCGCCGCATGTCGTAGAATTTGGCGCCGCAACTCTGACAGAGCCGTTTGGCGCCCCACTCCGGTTTCACCACGATGTCGAACCTCCTAGCTGTTGCCTCGTTCGATCGTCCCGGGTCGCCGCGCGGCGTAGATCCCGGACTGACCGGCGGAATAGCCATGATCGGAGGCCGCTGTCAAAAGCAAAATGAACGGGCGCGTCATTTGCCGCCATTTGCCGTCAGGCACGTCTGTGATACAGACAGCTCGTGCCAAAACACGCCGACAACGACCGAGCGCACCCGCTCGCCGGCTCGGGCGCGGCCGGCGGCGCGTCCGGGGGCCTGGAATCCCGCCGCACCGGCGCGCTCAAGGGCAGCGTTCGCGTGCCCGGCGACAAGTCGATCTCGCATCGTGCGCTCATGATCGGCGCGCTGGCGGTGGGCGAGAGCGTGATCGACGGCCTCCTCGAGGGCGAGGACGTGCTCAGCACCGCCGCGGCGCTGCAAGCGCTGGGTGCGGAGCTCGAACGCGAGGCGCCGGGCCGTTGGCGGGTGCACGGTGTCGGCGTGGGCGGGTTGTCCGAGCCGGCGGGTGTGCTCAATCTCGGCAACGCCGGAACCGCGGCCCGGTTGCTCATGGGGGTCGTAGCGAGCCACCCGTTCACCAGTTTTTTCACCGGCGACGCCTCGCTCAGGGCACGGCCGATGGGCCGGGTCGCGGCACCGCTTGAAAGCATGGGCGCGCAAATTGTGCCACGCTCGGGCTGTCGCCTGCCGTTGGCGGTGCTGGGTGCCGAGAGTCCGTTGCCGATCAGCTATCGCCTGCCGGTGCCCTCGGCACAGGTCAAGTCCGCCATCTTGCTGGCCGGCCTCAACGCGCCGGGCGAGACCACGGTGATCGAGGCGCACCCCAGCCGCGACCACACCGAACGCATGCTGCGCCATTTCGGCGCGGTGCTCAGTGAGCGGAACGAGGCCGACGGGGCCCATGCGATAAGCCTCGTCGGGCAGCCCGAACTATCCGGCTGCGCCGTCTCGGTGCCGGGCGATTTCAGCTCCGCGGCGTTTGCGCTGGCCGCCGCGCTGCTCGTACCGGAGTCGGCCGTCACGATCGAGAATGTCGGCCTCAACCCCTTGCGCACGGGTCTCATCGAGACCCTGGTCGAGATGGGCGGCGCGATAGAAATCGTCAACCGGCGTGAGCACGCGGGTGAGCCGGTGGGCGATATCCGGGTGCGGGCGTCGGCACTCGAAGGCGTCGAAGTGCCGGCCGAGCGGGCGCCGCGCATGATCGACGAGTATCCCATTCTCGCCGTGCTCGCCGCCTGCGGCCGGGGGCGCACGGTGATGCACGGTCTGGCGGAACTCCGGGTCAAGGAAAGCGATCGCCTCGCCGGCATGGCCCGGGGTCTGGCCGCGGCAGGCGTTTCGGTGACGGAACAAGAGGACGCGCTCATCGTCGAGGGTTGTGCCGGGCCACCGCCCGGCGGCGCCACGATCCCAACGCGGCTCGATCACCGCATCGCCATGGCGTTCCTGGTGCTCGGTATGGTGGCCGAGCGGCCTGTCGCGATCGACGATGGCGCGCCGATCAACACCAGCTTCCCGGGCTTTGTGAGCCTGATGATCAAGCTGGGCGCCGCCATTGACGGCAGCCGTTGACGAAGGCAAATAAAACCAGTTTGGTCGTCGCTGTGGACGGCCCGGCCGCGGCGGGAAAGGGCACTCTGGCGCGCCGCCTGGCGCAGCATCTGGGTCTGCGCTATCTCGACACCGGCCTGCTCTATCGCGCGGTCGCCGCGGCGATGCTGGCCCGCGGCCTCGATCCGGCCGAGCCCGCCGCGGCGGTGGAGGCGGCGCGGGCGCTGCACGCGAACGATTTGGCGGGGCCGCGCTTGCGCGACGAAGAGGTCGCCCAAGGGGCCTCGGTGGTCGCGGCGCACACGGCCGTGCGTGCCGCGCTGCTCGCGTTTCAACGGCGCTTCGCCGCGGCGCCGCCCGGGGCCGTGCTCGACGGGCGCGACATCGGAACCGTGGTTTGCCCCGACGCCGACGCCAAGCTTTTCGTTACCGCGAGCCTTGAGGTGCGTGCTGCCCGCCGCCTTAAAGAGTTGCAGGAACGGGACGTCGAGGGTATAGAATCGCGCGTCCTGCAGGAAATGAAAGAACGTGACGCCCGTGATAGCGGGCGTGATGTCGCGCCGTTGAAGTCGGCCGATGACGCCTATCTGATCGACACAACGTTGCTAGAACCTGACGAAGTGTTTGATCGCGCTGTTTCTTTCATTGAATCCGGGGACCACTGACCGGCCCTTGGCCGGGCTGGAAGATGGGTATTGGCTTGCGATTCCGGGGGCCGGCGCACAGAGCGCGCGCCGCGCCAAGGGGTCGCTCTCGAACCGCTGCGCCCGCGCATGACGGTTGTTGAAACGGAGAACTGATGACCACGAATACCGCTCCATCGAGCGACGAACAGGCGCCAAAGAAGGAAAATTTCGCCGAAATGCTCGGCGAGTTTCTCGGCGAGAGCCCCAAGTTCGAGGGCCGCGTTGCCAAGGGCATCATTCTCGCCATCGAAAACGACGCGGCTTTGATCGATGTTGGCCTCAAGGTCGAAGGGCGGGTTCCGCTCAAGGAGTTCGCCGCCCCCGGCCAGGCGGCCGAGATCAAGGTCGGCGACGAGGTCGAGGTTTTTATCGAGCGGATCGAGAATCGCCGAGGCGAGGCGGTGCTCAGCCGCGAGCGCGCCCGCCGTGAAGAGGCCTGGGAAAAGCTGGAGCAGGCCTATAAGGCGAACGAGCGGGTCGAAGGCGTGATTTTCGGCCGCGTCAAGGGCGGCTTCACGGTCGACCTCAATGGCGCCATCGCGTTCCTGCCCGGCAGCCAGGTGGATATCCGCCCGGTTCGCGATATCTCGCCGCTGATCGGCACCGATCAGCCATTTCAGATCCTCAAAATGGACCGCCGACGCGGCAATATCGTGGTCTCGCGCCGCGCCGTGCTGGAGGACACACGGGCCGAACAGCGCAGCCAGCTCATCGCCGATCTGCACGAAGGCCAAGTGCTCGAGGGCGTGGTCAAGAATATCACCGACTACGGCGCCTTCGTCGATCTGGGTGGGGTAGACGGTCTGCTGCACGTGACCGATATCTCGTGGCGGCGCATCAACCATCCGACCGAAGCGCTCCAGATCGGCCAAACCGTCAATGTTCAGGTCATCCGGTTCAATGCGGAGACCCAGCGCATTTCGCTCGGCATGAAGCAGCTCGAGGCCGATCCGTGGGACGGCGTCGATGCAAAATATCCGGTCGGGGTCAAATTTACCGGGCGCGTGACCAACATCACCGACTACGGTGCCTTCGTCGAGCTCGAGGCCGGCGTCGAGGGGCTGGTCCATGTCTCCGAAATGAGCTGGACGAAAAAGAACGTGCATCCCGGCAAAATCGTCTCCACGAGCCAGGAAGTCGAGGTCATGGTGCTCGACGTCGATCCGGATCGGCGACGCATCAGCCTCGGCCTCAAGCAATGTCTCGGCAATCCGTGGCAGTCGTTCGCGGAGCAGCATCCGATCGATAGCGAAATCGAGGGCGAAATCAAGAATATCACCGAGTTCGGCTTGTTCGTGGAGCTGCCCGGGGAAATTTTCGGCATGGTCCATATGTCCGATATCGACTGGGCTGTTTCGGGCGAAGAGGCCATCCAACGCCACAAGAAGGGCGAACAAGTGCGGGCCAGGGTGCTCAGCGTGGATACCGGGAAGGAGCGCGTCGGGCTCGGCATTAAGCAGCTCGCCGACGATCCTTTCAAGTCGGCCGAGATCAAGAAAGGCGCGGCGACCACCTGTACCGTCGCCGCCGTGCACGATGGCGGCGTCGAGGTCAAGGTGTTCGACGGTCTCACCGGATTTGTGCGGCGCTCAGACCTGGCGCGCGACCGCTCCGAGCAAAGGCCTGACCGCTTTGCCGTCGGCGACAAGTTCGATGCGCGGGTGATGCAAGTCGACCGCAATACGCGGCGCGTGATGTTGTCCATCAAGGCGCTCGAGGTGGCGGAAGAAAAGCAGGCGATGGCCGAGTTCGGCTCGACCGACAGCGGCGCGAGCCTCGGCGATATCCTCGGCGCCGCCATCAACCGCCGGGACCAGGAAAAAGCCGAGGAAGACGCCCGGACCGACGACGCGGTGGACGATACGGTGGACGCGGCCGGCGAGGCGAAAGTCGAGGTGGCCGAGGAAGCGGCGAGCGTAACGACCGAAGCCGACGAATCCGAGGCGGACAAGTCCGAGTCCGAGGCGGCAGAGGAGTCCGGCCCGGCGGGCGGCGACGACAAGCCCGAAACGTGAGGGCTTCGGTGCGGGCGGCCGAGTGTTCCTGTTGGCTTGCGCCGCTCGAGTGAGCGCCTTGGACCATTGCCGGCCGCAGGGCTGCGCGGGCAGCGGAAATGACGTTTGATCCCGACAAATTGCTGGATCGCCGCCGGCTCAAACGCGGCGTAATCGCATGGCGCGCGGTCGCGATCGCGGCGTTGGTGGCGCTTGTCGTGGTCGGGGTGGGCCGGTTCGGCGTCGACGGATTGCGCGGGCGGGAGCATGTCGTCCGTCTCTGGGTGGACGGCATTATCGTCGAGGAGCCCGAACGCGAGGCGGCGTTGGCCGAGCTGGCCGACGATGCGGATGTCAAGGCGGTGATCGTTAGGATCAACAGCCCGGGTGGCACGGCCGTCGGCGGCGAAATGCTTTATTTGAGCTTGCGTCGGGTCGGCGCGGCGAAGCCGGTGGTCGCGGTGTTGGGCACCACGGCGACGTCGGCCGGATACATGGTTGCGCTGGCCGCCGAGCGCATAATTGCCCGCGAGGCGACCCTGACCGGCTCCATCGGCGTGATATTGCAAACCGCTGAATTTACACGGCTTTTAGATGATATCGGCATCGAGACCGAGGCCATCAAAAGCGGACCGCTGAAGGCTGTGCCCTCACTCCTGGAGCCGCTGGACGCGGCAGCGCGCGCGGCCTCTCGCGCCGTGGTGAACGACATCTTCGAGGTCTTTGTCGGGATGGTCATGGAGCGCCGAACTTTCTCGCGCGCTCGCGCCTTGGCGGTTGCCGACGGCCGTGTTTTCACCGGCCGGCAGGCGGTCGCGCACGATCTCGTGGACGCCATCGGCGGCGAGCGCGAGGCCCAGACGTGGCTCGCGGAAACCCACGGCATCGACACGGATTTACCGGTGCGCGATCTTTGGGGCGAGGCGGACGATAGCCTGTGGGGACGGTTCAAAGTGTGGACCCGGACGCTTTTGCCGAAGCGACTCACCCTTGACGGTCTACTCGCTGTTTGGCACCCTGGATTCGGCGACTAAAAAAAAGCGCGTGATTTAGGGGATTAAGCGCGCTTGCGACGGCCATTAGCCGGTGGAGGGAGATTGGGGAGATGACGAAATCGGAGCTGATTCAGCGGCTCGCTGATATGTATCCTGACCCGCGCCTTTATCACCGAGATTTTGAGCGCGTGGTGAATAAGATATTTGATGAAATCGGCGATGCATTGTCACGGGGCGATCGCGTCGAGCTGCGCGGGTTCGGCGCTTTTTCGGTGCGCGCGCGCGCGGCGCGCGTCGGCCGGAATCCGAGGACCGGTGCGTCGGTTCATGTTCGTGAGAAGTACCTGCCTTTCTTCAAGACCGGCAAGGAGCTCCGCGAGCGGATCAACCAAAACTGATCGCGTCCGCAGTCGGACCGCCCGCCCGCAGCTTCGTCGGTGGCGCGCGCGGCAGTTTCCTTTCCCGCTTTCGCATTGGCGTCCGAGAGGTCGAGGCCGTGAAGCTATTGGGCTGGGTCATTGCCGTTCCGGTTGGGTTGATCGTCATCGCCTTTGCCGTCGCCAATCGAGAGGCGGTCGAGGTGCGCTTCGACCCGTTGCCCTACGCCGTCGAGATTCCCATCTATGCGGTGGCGCTGGGCGCGATCATCTTCGGCTTCGTGGTCGGGGCCGTGATTCGCTGGTTGTTCGACCACAGATGGCGCCGCCTCGCGCGGCTGCGGGGCCGGCGCATCCGGGCCTTGGAACGTGAGAGCGATCGGCTTCGCGAGCGCCTCGAGCGCGATCTCGACACGGGGCTTGCCGCCGAGCCGTTGTCCCGCGCGGCGGCCGGCGCGAGTTCCTTGCCGCCGCCCCAAGACGCGGCCTAGTACCAAGGAGCGGTAATAATGACCCACAGGGATGATTTGTGGGATCGCCCAGGCGGCCTGCCGACGCCCGCCGACGGGTCGCATGGACGACTGGACCGGCGGCTTGCCAAGGCAATGGGGCGGCGTCGC
>JAUVWK010000142.1 GCA_030604165.1 Alphaproteobacteria bacterium
CCGGCGCACTGTCGAACGGCTGTCTCGAGTGCACCGACTGTCATGGCAGCGCCTACATGCGCAGGACGTGTGGCGCAGGGACGGCCCGCCGCCTACCCACCGCACAAGGCTGGGCGAGAAGGATACAAGTCCCAGCGAGCAGGGTGCGATATCGAAGCCAGGGGCACGCAAGTAGGGACCAGCCGGAGCCTTGCGCCAGGCGCGCCCGTAGGCCGATTTAGGCACCAGATATTAGGTAAAAGTTACGTACAGCCGCCGGGTGGTGGAGCATGAACGGGGCTAACTCATTGAAAACGCTGGTGACCCCTACGGGAATTGAACCCGTGTCTCCACCTTGAAAGAGTGGTGTCCTAACCTCTAGACGAAGGGGTCGCAGCCAGAGCTATCTAGTCGGGCGGCCCGGTAAAATCAAGGGCGAAAAAGCGCCCGTAATGGTGGGCTCGCGCTCAGCTCGGATGGGCGGCGTCGTGGATCACCAGCTGAACATCCTCGCGGTCGCGCCAGCGGTCGAGCCGCAGATGGCCGGCCAGGTGCATCAGGCTGTCCTGGCCCGCCAGCAGCGCATGGCCGAGCGGCGCGTCCACCGAGCGGAAGGCGATCGCCTTGAGGCGCCCCCCGGTGGCGCCAGCGAGGATGCAGCGGACATGGCCGCGCCCGACCACGTCGGCGCGTACGATACGCGCGTTGCTAAGGGCGAAACGCGGCTCGGCGTTGCCGGCGCCGAACGGCGCCAGGCGCTCCAGGGTCTCGACCAGCTCGTGGGTCGCCCCCTCGGTCGCCAGCGCGCCGTCGCAGCCGAGGCTCGCGGTCTCCGTGGCGCGGGCGACATCGGGGGCGAGCCGCTCCAGCAGAAATTGGCCGAGCGCGGGGAACTTGTCTTCCTCGACCGTCAGCCCGGCCGCCATGGGATGGCCGCCGCCATTGATCAGGAGCCCGGCCTGGCGGGCCGCGGTAACCGCGCCGCCGATATCGACGCCGGGGATCGAGCGGCAGGAGGCCTTGCCCACGCCGTCCTTGAACGCCGCCACCAGCGCCGGGCGGTCGTAGCGCTCCTTGAGCCGGCTCGCGATGATGCCGATCACACCTTCGTGCCAGCCGGCGCCGGCGGCGAGGATCACCGGCGAGCCCGAGGCGTCGCGGCCCTCGACTTGCGTCAGCGCGGCGTCGAGCATCTCGGCCTCGATCGCCTGGCGTTGCTTGTTGAGCATGTCGAGACGTGCGGCGAGGCTCGCCGCCTCGTCGGCGTCGCCGGTGGTCAGCAGGCGTACGCCAAGGTTCGATTCGCCGACCCGCCCGCCGGCATTGATACGGGGACCGAGGATGAAGCCGGCATGGTAGGTGCCGGGTCGGGCGTCGAGCCCGGCGACGTCCGCCAACGCGGCGAGGCCGAGATTGCCGCGCCCGGCGATGACCTTGAGGCCCTGCGTCACCAGCGGCCGGTTCAGTCCGGTCAACGGCACCACGTCGCACACCGTGCCGAGCGCCACCAGATCCAGCCATTGCAGCAGGTCCGGCTCAGTGCGGCCCTGGTAGCGGCCGAGCTGGCGCAGGCGGCGGTTCACCGCCACCACCAGCAGGAAGGTCACGCCGACGGCGGCGAGCTGGCGGTGCGGGCTGCTTTCGTCCAGCCGGTTGGGGTTGATCACGGCATGCGCCCGCGGCAGCCGCGCCTCGGCGATATGGAGATCGACGAAGATGACCTCGAGCCCGGCCTCGGCCGCGCGCGCCAACGGATCGAACGCGGACACCCCGCAATCGACGGTTACGATCACGCGGGCGCCCTGTTCGCCGAGCGTCAGCAAGGCCGGCGCGTTGGGGCCGTAGCCCTCGCGCGCCCGGTCTGGAATATGAACCAGCGTGCGGGCGCCGACGGCGCCCAGAAAACGTTGCAACAGCGCCGCCGAGGTGGCCCCGTCCACGTCGTAGTCGCCGAACACGGCGATCGCCTGGTCCGCCATCACGGCCTCTGCCAGGCGCGCGGCGGCGCGGTCCATGTCCAAGAGGTGCGAGGGGTCGGGCAGCGCCTCCCGCAGGGTGGGATTCAAGAAACTCTCGGCCTCCTCCGGCGCGATGCCGCGCGCCGCCAGCACGCGCCCGACGACCTCGGGCAGATCGAAGCGCTGCGCCAGCGACAACCCGATGCGTTCGTCCGCGAGCCGCGCCCGCCAACGCTTGCCCGAAACGGAGCGCTCGACACCGAGAACCGCCGGGCCCGAAGCCGCGCTTGCGGTCCCCTCGGTCACGATAGGGGGCACTAGGCCATGGCCTCGTCGGGCGCTTTCTTTCGCGTGAAGTCGTGCTCCGCTTCCACCAGCCGCAGCGTGCCGGTGGCCGAGCGCATGATCACCGAGTGGGTATTGGCGCCACCGGCGAAGCGGCGCACGCCCTTGAGCATGGCGCCATCGGTGACGCCGGTGGCGGCGAACATGACGTTGCCGCCGGCCAGCTCATGGAGGCCGTATTTGCGGTCTAGGTCCTCGATCCCCATACCGCGGGCCCGGCGCTTCTCTTCGTCGTTGCGAAACACCAAGCGTCCCATCATTTGGCCGCCGATACAACGCAGGGCCGCCGCGGCGAGCACCCCTTCGGGCGCGCCGCCGATGCCGATATAGATGTCTACCGCGCGGTTGAGCCGCGTGGTCGCGATCACACCGGCGACATCGCCGTCGCGGATCAGCTGGATGCGCGCGCCGGTCTCGCGCACCTTGGCCACCAGCTCCTGGTGCCGCGGCCGGTCCAGGACAAGCACCACCAGATCGTTCACATCGCACTGCCTGGCCCGGGCCAGGCGGTCCAGGTTCTTGGCCGGTGGGTCGTCGAGATCGATCAGCTCGTCCGGCAGGCCGTCGCCGACCGCGATCTTGTCCATATAAACGTCGGGGGCGTTGAGAAAACCGCCCGCCTCGGCCATGGCCATGACGGCCAGCGCGTTCGGGCCCCCGGTGGCGCAGATCGTCGTGCCTTCGAGCGGGTCCAGGGCGATATCGACAGGGGGGCCGTTACGCGTGCCGACCTCCTCGCCGATGAACAGCATGGGCGCCTCGTCGCGTTCGCCCTCGCCGATCACGACCGTGCCTTGAATGTCGAGAATGTTGAGCGCGCGCCGCATGGCGTCGACCGCCGCCTGATCGGCGGCCCGTTCGTCGCCTCGGCCCATGAGACGAGACGCGGCGAGAGCCGCCGCTTCGGTGACGCGGACCGCGTCGAGGGCCAAATTACGATCCAGGGTGAGTTTTTCCGCCATGTCTCCCTCTTGATGCTGGTCGGTCGCGCCGCTCCCCCTCGCTTCGATCCCCCCCCTTTGGGTCGATTGGCCCGCACAGCTATCTTTATAGGGTCTCGATCCGGATCATGCACGGCGTTTCCAAGATGCTGCCCAACTTGGCCATCGCCGCCACCGCCCGGGTGACGGCCGCTTCCTCGGCTTCGTGGGTGGTCAGCACCACCGGCACCGCTTCGTCCGGGTCGCGCGCCCTTTGGATCATGGCCTCGACCGAAACTTGCTGATCCCTGAGACAGGCCGCGATCTCGGCGATCACGCCGGGCCGATCGACCACCATCAAGCGGATGTAATAGGTGCCGACATGTTTGGCCATGGGCGCGAACGAGCGTGGGCTGAGCGATTTCGCCGGAACCGCGAAGGTCGGAACCATCTGGCCGCGAGCGATGTCGATCAGGTCGGCGACCACCGCGGACGCGGTCGGACCGGCGCCGGCGCCCGGCCCTTCGAACATGGTGGTGCCGACGAAATCGCCCTTCACCACCACGGCGTTGAAAACGCCGTCGACATGGGCGATGGGTGCGTTCTCGGGCACCATGCAGGGGTGCACGCGTTGCTCGATGCCATTCGGCGCGTCGCGCGCGATCGCCAGCAGCTTCATGCGATAGCCGAGCTCGAGCGCGTATTCGATATCGATCGCGTTGATGTGGCGGATGCCTTCGATATGGACGGCGTCGAAGTTGACCGGGCAGCCGAACACGACACTGGTCAGGATCGCCAGCTTGTGCGCGGCGTCGATGCCGTCGATGTCGGTCGCGGGGTCGGCTTCGGCGTAGCCCAGCCGCTGGGCCTCGTTCAGCACGGTCTCGAAGCTTTGAACCTGCCCGCTGCGCACGCCGTCGTGCATCGCCGTCAGGATGTAGTTGCAGGTGCCGTTGAGGATGCCGTAGGCGCCTTCGATGCGATTGCCCGCCAGCCCCTCGCGCAGCGCCTTAATGATCGGGATGCCGCCGGCGACCGCGGCTTCATAGCCGAGATTTACTCCCGCCGCCTCGGCCGCCTGCGCGAGCGCGGTGCCATGGTGCGCCAGCAGGGCCTTGTTGGCCGTGACCAAGTGCTTGCCATTGGCCAGCGCCGCCTCGCACAGCGCCAGAGCGGCGCCATCCGCGCCGCCGATCAGCTCGACCACCGCATCGACCTCGGTATCCGTGGCCAACGCCTCGGCGCGGTCGTGCCAGCGCAGCGCGGAGATCTCGACCTCCCGGGTTTTCCGGCGGTCGCGGGCGGAGACGGCAACCACCTCGATGCGCCGTCCGCAGCGCCGTTGCAAAAGCTCGCTCTGTTCCTGAAGGAGCTTAAGCGTGCCGCCACCGACCGTGCCGAGGCCCGCGACGCCGATGCGCAATGGCCCGGTCACGGATGTTTGGTCGGACGACATATTTGCTCGAGTGCGGTCTTAGGAAAATGCCGTGTTTTCATATTATCAAACGAAAAATCGATTCAGACGCATCGTGATTTGGGCTGGCTGCCCGGCGCCGTACACGCGGCGTTTGGCGTCTTCAATACTCGATGAAGATTTCGGCGCGGCGGTTTTCCGCCTCCCCGGCCGGCATGTACTCATAGGCGAGCGGCATGGTGTCGGATGCAGCCACGATTTGCAGCGCCTCGTACGCAACCCCGAGCCGGGCCAAGGCCACGGCCACGGCGTTGGCGCGGTCGACCGAAAGGCGGAAATTCACCAACTGGTGACGGCCGAGGTCCATATCGCGCGTCCGTCTGCTGGCGTGACCGACCACCCGTATTTGGCCGCCATATTTGCCGTGCAATTGCACGATTCGCTTGAGGTGGGTCCGCCCTTCCTTGGAGAGTTCGGCGGATCCGGCCGGAAACGAAATCGTGCCGGCCAGGAACGATATTTGCGACTGCACCGGCACCTGGTTCGGTGAAATTTCCGCCAACATGATGCGATCGGTGGTGACCGGAAGCGTCGTGCCCTGGGTCGTGCCAAGCGCCGGCTCGAGCAAGGCGCTGGTCGAGGGCATGTCCGCGTTCGACACGGCGACAGCGCTGCGCTGCCGGTCCGCGCGTTGCCGCGCCATGACCTCAGCCACCGCAGGGCGGCCCGACGCCTCGAACTGCGCGTTGAAGGCCGACTTGAAATCCGTCGCTCCCAGGGGGGCCGCAGAGACCGTAACGGCGCGCACAGGCTCCAGGCGTTTTGTCTCGGTCGTTATGGGCACGGGCACGGCTTCGTCTGCGTTCACGCGCATATCCGCGGGCCCCGCCCGGTCGGCGGCGCTAATCGACTGCTCGGCCTCGAGCAGGTCGAGTCGCGTCTGCGTCTCCGCCTTGATGCGCCGGTTGTCCGACAGCGTCGCCGCGGTCGTAAAGCCTTGCCGTTCCGCTTGCGGGATCTCCCGGGCCGCCAACACCGCCTCCGAGGCGGGCGCGATGCTCTGAATACGACGCTCCTCGGCAAGGCGTTCGGCCGCGGTCAGGTCCGATTGGGGCGCCAGGGCCACGGCTTCGCCGTCGACCCGGCGGCGTTCGGCAAGTTGGCCCGCACTGTCGAGCATCGCCTCCGGCGCGGCGGCGGCGTGGTCTGGCTCGTCGCGAATCTTCCTGAGCGGTTCGATCTCTACCGCCGGCGGGGCCTGGCCGGTATCCTCAGGCTGGAACGGTACGACCTCAAGCTCGCTCTCCGTGCTCGTCTCATATTGGCTGCGCAAGGTTTCGTCCGTGTAGCGGGCCTGGTCGCGGTCGGCGATGAGGCCCGCGGCCAGATCGTCGAACTCGTCCGGACTTGTCACCTCGCGGGGCGCGTCCGGCACTTCCGCGAGGGTCGGAAAATCCTCGCTGGCGCCGACGATCGCCGCTTCTTCCGCTCCCAGGACGCTCTCGCCTTCGGCGAAAATCACCTCGTCGTCCTCAATCAAGTCGGCGAGGCTTTCGTACCAGCTCACGGGATTGATGGCGTCGGGCAGCTCCGAGCAGGCGGCGAGGCTCAACGCCGCCGCGGCCATGGCAACGGCGCGCACGCCATGGCGAGCGCCACGCCCGGCTAGGCGGACAATCAGGTTTTGGCGTATGGTTCTTCTCGGCATGCCTTGGATCGGCTCTCCCCGTGCCGACTATTATCTCCTATGTTTCAGGATTGGGCCATAGAAGCAACCTTGCCAGCATAGTTCAACAACAGTTTAACATCGATCCGTATGCTGGGGGAAAATCAGCGTGCGCTGCACCTCGAACGCCGCGGCGATAGGAAAGACTGTATGGTACACGAACCGTCGGGAAGCGAGCGTCAGGCCCCCGATCCCATGGAATTGGCTAACGATTTCGCGCGCATGGCGGCGCAAAGCCAGCGCATCGTCGCCGCGTTCCTCGCGCGCCAGCGTGAACTGGGGCACATCGCGGCGCAGGACCCGCTGAATGTGGGCGGCGCCTTTCTCGAGATGACCGCGCGTCTGCTGGCCGATCCGGCGCGTTTGGTCGAGGCGCAAATGGGACTCTGGAAAGATTATTTGCGGCTTTGGCAATACAGCACGCAACGCCTGATGGGCGCGCAACCCGGACCCGCGGTGATCGAGCCCGCGCCGGGTGACCGCCGCTTTCGAGACCCGGCGTGGACTGAAAGCCAGCTCCACGATTTCATCAAGCAATCCTATTTGCTCACGGCCGGCTGGCTGCAATCGACGGTGCGGAATGTCGCGGGCCTGGACGACGCGAGCGCCAAAAAAGTCGACTTCTACACCCGCCAATTTGTCGACGCCGTGGCCCCGAGCAACTTCGTCCTGAGCAACCCGGAGGTGTTGCGCGAGACGCTCGAGAGCCGGGGCGAAAA
>JAUVWK010000020.1 GCA_030604165.1 Alphaproteobacteria bacterium
CCGAACTTGCGGCAAAGCGCGATACAGCGGCGAAAATAATCCAGCGCCGTGACCATGCGTCCGCGCGAATAGTAGGCGTCGCCGAGCCCGCTCAAGGCCCGCACCTCGCACTCCGGCGATTTCGCCCGCTGCGCGTAGTCGAGCGCCCGCTGGTGTTCCTCCAGGCAGCCCTCCACATTGCCGAGCGGGAAATAGAGGTTGCCGCGGTAATAGTGCACTTGCGAGAGCTCAAGCGGGAGGCCCCGATCCTGGGCGATGGCCTCCGCCTGGGCCAGGGCGCTCAGCGCCTTGTCGTAATCGTCGGTCACGCGCATGCCGGCCGCGAGCCCGATACAGGCGCGGCAGGTTTCGGTGTCGTTGCCGGCGACCGAACGCGCGCTCTCATAGACGGCGATGGAATCGGCGGGATGCCCGATCTCCCGCAAACATTCGCCTTTCTCCATCAACAAGCGGTAAGTCTCGCCGTCGTCGCGGCTCAAGGCCAGGCCGCGCTCGACCAGCTCGAGCGCGCGGTCGAACCGAGATGCTTCGGCATGCCCCCGCGCCGCGTTCAGATAGGCTTCGGCCGCGCCCGTGTCGCCGGCACGGTCGAGATGTTCGGCGCGCAGCACCGGGTCCGAATTCGAGAACCAGTCGGCGGCGCGGCGGTGCAGGGTGCTGCGCTTGTCGCGCAACAACGAGGCGTAGACGCTTTCCCAAATCAGCGCATGGGCGAACAAATAATTGCCGCCGCTGGGGCGCACCAAATGGTTCTCGACCAAGGAATCGCAAGCATAATCCGGGTCTTCCGTCAGGTGCCGGAGATTATCCAGGGTAAACCGTTGCCCCAGCACGGCCGCCGCCTGGAGGGCCTGCCGGTCGGCGGGCGCCAAGCGATCGACGCGCGACAGCACGATGCTTTGCACCGAACCGGGCACGTCTTCCTCTTCCCGCGCCATGGCGCCGCGCAGCAGTTGTTCGAGGAAGAGCGGATTGCCCTCCGCCCGTACGACGCAGTTCATGGCGAAGCGGTTGTTGACGTCGACGAACTCTTTGGCGAGCTCCCGCGCTTCGTCGTCGCGCAGCGGCCCCAGATTGACGGTGGTCAGCGCAGTGCGGCCGGCGGAATAATCCCAAATGCGGTCGAGCGGATCGCCTTCGAACCGCGAGGTCATGACCAAGAGAACGGGGTGATCGACGGTGGTTTCCGCCAGCGGTCCCAAATGGCCGAGCGTTTCGGCGTTCGCCAAATGCAGATCCTCGATCAGGATGAACAGCGGGCGCCGCTGGCTGAGCCCACGCAGCAGGGTCGCCAGACACGCCTGCTTGCCGCGCACGCGGTTGTCGTTGTCCATGGCGTCATAGACCGCCCGCATCTCGGCGTCCTTCGGCAGGTGGAGCAGGTCGTACAGAAAGAGCCGCTGATTGGGCTCGATCAGGGCCTCGGCGACGACGCGCTCGACGGCCTCCGCGCCCGTCCCATCGCCGTTATCGAGAACCATCTTCAGCAGCGAGCGCACCAGGCCGGGCACGGCGTGTTGTTCTTCGCCGACCCCGAAATCGAGGACCACGCCGTGGTGGCAGACCCAGCCATCCTGTCGGGCGCGGGCGCCGAATTCCTCGGCCAGGCGAGACTTGCCGATGCCGGCGTCGCCGCGCACGAACATGGCTTGGCCGGCCGCCGTCTCGCGGCAGGTCTCCAGCACGCCTTGGAAGAGGCGCAACTCGGCGCGGCGCCCGACCAACGGCCGTTCGGCGCCCGCCGTGCGCCCACCGGTGAGCGAGCTCACGCGCCAGACCTTGACCGGCCGGTCCAGGCCCTTGACGGTGGTTTCCTCGACCGCGTCGACCCCGAAGGCCGCTGGGAGCGCGCGCTGCACGGCACCCGATATCAGGGTCTCGCCGCGACCGGCCAGTTCGACCAGGCGCGCCGCAAGGTTGACCGAATTGCCCAGCACGGTATAAGCGCGATGGCTGTCGCTGCCCAGCCCGCTCGCCACGACCTGGCCGCTCGCGATCCCGATATGAACGCTGAGCGGTAAATCGAGCTCCTCGCCCAGCGCCCGTGTCGCGTCGTGAATTTCGGCGGCCGCGCGCACCGCGCGCTCCGGATCGTTGCCATGCGCCTTGGGCGCGCCGAACAGGGCCATCACCGCATCGCCGATGTGCTTGTCCACGGTGCCGCCAAAGGAATCGACGACGCCGTCCGCGGTCTCGAAGAAGCGCGTCATCAAGCGGTGAATTTCTTCGGGTTCGTGGGCGCTGCTCAGCTTGGTGAAATCGGAGAGGTCGGCGAACAGGATGGTGACCTGCCGCCGCTCCGTCTCGTGCTCCGTCTCGCGCTCCGATGGCGGCTCCGGCGACGGCTCCACTGGCGCCTTGTCCATGGCCGCCGCCGCCTCGCCGGGGGCCGGCAAGGGTGCGCCGCAACCGCCGCAAAACCTGACGTCAGCTTGGTTCGCGAAGCCGCAGCCCGCGCACTCGCGCTGTAACGCCGCGCCGCAGCCGCCGCAAAAACGCCGGTCGCTGGCATTTTCGGCGTTGCACGCCACACACTGCATGATCCTGTTTCCTCCGCGACCAAGGCGACACGTCTCGTCTGCCGATGCTAATCCGCGCACCGGCAATCGTTCAAGCGCGGTGCGCGATCTTGCGTGAAGTAGCATGAAATGTCTATTATGCAACCTATGAGAATGATCATGATCGTTCTTCTTGCGGCCGCCGTTCTCGGCATCGCCGTGGCGGCGTGCGGGCCCACGTTGCGCCGCCCCGCTCACGACAACTACGCTGTCCGAGTCGAGCAAGAGCGGCAGCAGGCGCTGGCCATCGCGGCCGAGTGGGAAAGGCTACGGCGCCTCGACGCCATCGCCGGGCGGATGCGAATGGCGGCCAGCGGCCTTTGCGCCGAGACCACCTGGTGGTCCGGATTTCGTCTCGCGGATCTCTATTCCTATGGCGACTTCATGCCCAGCGCCAGCAGACGGGCTGGCTTGAGCGAGGTGCCGGAGCTCAATGTCGTCGTGCCCGGCTCTCCGACGGCGCGAGCCGGCCTCAAGGAGGGCGATTCGATCCTCTCGATCAATGGCGCCCGCCCGCCTCGCGGCAAGGAAGCCGTCAGGAGTTTGATGGAGACGATCGTCCGGGCCTACAGATCGGCCGACCCGTCGCTCAGGATTTCGGTTTTGCGGGGCGTCAGAACCATCGACACGGTGGTGACCCCGGAGGTCGCGTGTTCGCATGCGGTGGATCTGGCGCGAAGCGCGGAGACCAATGCCTTCGCGGATGGCGTCAATGTCTTCGTCACGACGGGCATGATGCGGTTCGCCACCGATGGCGAGCTCGCCTTCATCGTCGGCCACGAGCTCGCGCACAATGTCCTCGGCCATATCGACGCCACGCGGGCGAATAGTCTCATCGGCGCTTTGCTCGGCGGTGTGATCGAAGGCCTGACCGGGGCTTATGGCATGACGGACACGGGCGCGGCGCTGGGCGGATTGGCGTTTTCGCAGGACTTCGAGGCCGAGGCCGATTATCTCGGGCTCTATCTGCACGCCCGCGCCGGCTACGATATTGACGTCGCCAAGGAGATTTGGCGCAAGCTGGCGATCGAGAGTCCGGCGAACATCGATTTCGCCCTGACCCATCCGACGACCGCCGAACGCTTTGTCGCGCTCGACGTCTATGCCAAGGAGATCAGACGGAAGCAAGCGGCGGGCCGCACCTTGGCGCCGGAGGGCTTGCGATAGCGCCTAATCTTCCCACTTGGCCGAGTCAGCTCGGAAAATGTTCGTGCAGCTCGGCGACTTGCCCGGCGCTGAGCAGGCGCACATCGCGGCCCTTCAGCAGGAGGTGGAGCTTGGCGGTTTCTTCCAGCTCTTCCGCCGCATAGACCGCGGCATCCAGTCCCTTGCCGGCGACCACCGGGCCATGGTTGGCGAGCAGCACGGCGTGGTGCTCGCGGGCGAAGCCGCGCACCGCCTCGGCCAATGACTTGTCGCCCGGCCGAAAATAAGGCACCAGCGGCAGCCGCCCGACGCGCATGACGTAGTAGGCCGTGAGCGGCGGCAGCACGTCGGCCGGATCCATGTCGGCGAGACACGAGAGCGCCACCGAATAAGTCGCATGCAGGTGCACGATGGCCTTGGCGTCAGCGCGCGCCTGGTACATGGCGAGATGCAGGAAGCCCTCCTTGGACGGCGGGTCGCCGGAGATCGGCGTGCCGTCGGGCGCCAGCTTGGCGAGGCGCGCGGGGTCGAGCCGGCCCAGGCAGGTGTTGGTGGGCGTGACCAGCAGCCCGTCGTCGAGGCGCACGCTGATATTGCCGGACGCGCCGCAGCCGTAACCGCGCTCGAACAGCGACTTGCCATGGCGCACGATCTGCTCGCGCAGCCGGGCTTCGCTCATGACAGCACGTCGAAGGCCTTGAGAAAGAACTCCGGGCCGCCGAAATTACCCGATTTCAGCGCCAGATGGAGCGCCGGCTCGCCGAGGCTCATGGTCCAGGGCACGCCGGGGTCGATCTCCGGCCCGATACGCAGCGCGCGAATGCCGAGCGCCGCGACCACCGCGCCCGCGGTCTCGCCGCCGGCCACCACCAGGCGGCCGACGCCGGCCTCGACCAGGGTGCGGGCGATCGCGGCCATCGCCTCCTCGATCAGTGCGCCGGCCTCCTCGCGGCCGAGCTCGTCCTGGGCCAGCTTGACCTCCTCGGGCTGCGCGCTCGCATAGATCAGCACCGGCCCGCCGGCCAATTCCGGTATCGCCCATGCGATCGCCTCGGCCGCGACATCTTTGCCGGCGCCGAGCTCGAGCACATTGACGAAGAAGGCCGGACGGCGCGCCTTCATGCGCTCGATCTGGCCCAGCGTCGCCTCTGAGCAGCTGCCGGCCAGCACCGCGCGATGGCCCGCCGCGGGCGGCAGCGCCGACGCGTCTTCGGGCGGGCCCAACGCGCGCGCCTTGCGGAAATTCGCCGGCAGGCCCATGGCGACGCCCGAGCCGCCGGTCACCAGCTCGAGCTCGGCGCAGGCCGCGCCGATCTCCATCAAATTTTTATTGGTCACGGCATCGACCACGGCGTGCCGCGTGCCCGCGGCGCGCAGCCGATCGAACACGGCACGGATTTGCGCCGCGCCCCGTTCCACCGCCTCGTAAGCCACCAGTCCGACCGGCGTCCGCGTTTGCCGGCCGAGAACGCGCACCAAATTGGCGTCGGTCATCGGCGTCAGCGGGTGATTGCGCATGCCGGACTCCGAGAGCAGCACGTCGCCGACGAACAGGTGCCCCTTGAACACGGTGCGCCCGTTGGTGGGAAAGGCCGGGCAGGCGATGGTGAAGTCGGATTCCAGCGCATCCAAAAGCGCGTCCGCCACCGGGCCGATGTTGCCGTCGTCGGTGGAATCGAAGGTCGAACAATATTTGAAAAAGAACTGTTCGACCCCGACGGCATCCAGCCAGCGCGCCGCGGCGAGCGCTTGCGCAACCGCTTCCTCGGCCGGAACGGTGCGCGATTTGAGCGCCACCACGACCGCGTCCGCGTCCGCGTTTGGCGCGGCGGTCGCGGCAGCGGGCACGCCGATCATCTGGATCGTCCGCATGCCCTGGGCGACCAGGGTGTTGCAGAGGTCGGTGGCGCCGGTGAAATCGTCGGCGACAGCGCCCAACAATACGGCCATCGCTCCGCCTCCCTTGAGCTTGGGGCAAGCCGCGCTGCTTAGAAGCCGCGCGGCTTAGAAGAAAGCCTGAATTCCGGTCTGTGCGCGGCCCAGGATGAGGGCATGAATATCGTGCGTGCCCTCGTAGGTGTTGACGGCCTCCAGGTTCATGACGTGGCGGATCACGTGATATTCGTCGGCGATGCCATTGCCGCCGTGCATGTCACGCGCGACGCGCGCGATCTCGATCGCCTTGCCGCAGCTATTGCGCTTGATCAGCGACATCATTTCCGGCGTCGCCCGGCCGTCGTCGAGCAGCCGGCCGACGCGGAGCGCCGCCTGTAGTCCGATGGCGATCTCGGTCTGCATGTCGGCCAGTTTTTTCTGAATCAACTGATTGGCGGCGAGCGGGCGACCGAACTGGTGCCGGTCGAGCGTGTATTGGCGCGCCGCGTGCCAGCAAAACTCGGCGGCGCCGAAGGCCCCCCAAGAGATGCCGTAGCGGGCGCGGTTGAGGCAGCCGAAGGGGCCCTTTAGGCCGGAAACGCCGGGCAGCTCGTTCTCCGCCGGCACGAACACCTCGTCCATCTGGATCATGCCGGTCACCGAGGCGCGCAGCGAAAACTTGCCCTCGATCTTGGGCGCCGCCAGCCCCTTCATGCCCTTCTCGAGGAGATAGCCGCGCACCTCGCCGGCGTCGTTCTTGGCCCAGACGACGAAGACGTCGGCGATCGGCGAATTGGTGATCCAGTTCTTGGCGCCCGACACCAAAAAACCGCCAGCCACGGCCTTGGCGCGCGTCGTCATGCCGCCGGGATCGGAGCCGTGATCCGGCTCGGTCAGGCCGAAGCAGCCGACCAGCTCGCCGGTGGCGAGGCGGGGCAGGAATTTTTCCTTCTGCGCCTCGCTGCCATAGCTATGGATCGGAAACATCACCAGGCTCGACTGCACGCTCATGGCCGAGCGATAGCCGCTGTCGACACGCTCGATCTCGCGTGCGGTCAAGCCGTAGCAGACGTAATTTACGCCGGCGCAGCCATAGCCCTCGAGGGTCGCGCCCAAAAGGCCGAGCGCGCCCATTTCGTCGAGGATGGCACGGTCGAAGCGCTCATGGCGGTTGGCCTCGAGGATGCGCGGCATGAGCTTGTCCTGCGCGTAGTCGCGCACCGTGTCGCGCACCAGACACTCGTCCTCGCTCAATTGATCCTCGAGCAGGAAGGGATCGTCCCACTGGAAGGTGGGCTTATGGCGCTTGGGTTTGTCCGCGGTCGGGGCGGTGGCGGCGCGTGGCTGGGTCATGGTTGGCTCATGGCAATAGACCGGATAAATCTCGTATCATTACTAGCACCGCCGGCGGATGGCTCCAAGTGGTGCCCCTGGCATAAGCCCTTTGTTTTCCGTGCCGGTCCGGCGACAATCGCCGCCGATCGATCACCGCGCGGTGCGAGCGATGTCCGATACCAAACCGGTAGCCGAGCCGGGGCCCGATTGGCCAAGCCCCGATGCGCTCTCCTTTGCCATGCTGGTCCTGCTCGGGATCGGCTTCGGCGCCATGTTCGCGCTCAACCGGCTCGCCACCACGAACGGCGTGCCGGTGGTGCCCTACGTGTTCTGGCAATCGCTGGGCGCCAGCGTGGTCCTGCTGGCGATCTGCGCCGTGGTCCGCCAATGGCCCAGCCTCGGGTTCGCTCACCTCAAGGTCTATCTCGTCATGGGCGCACTCAACGTGGTGATTCCCTACAGCGTGCTCAGCCTGGTCGCGCCCAAGGTGCCCTCGGGCGTGCTCAGC
Source organism: Alphaproteobacteria bacterium (assembly GCA_030604165.1). Taxonomy (GTDB): domain Bacteria; phylum Pseudomonadota; class Alphaproteobacteria; order UBA828; family UBA828; genus JAUVWK01. Next base: position 7,423 of record JAUVWK010000020.1, read on the forward strand.
CTCGGCCTTGCCCTGGTGCCGGTGATGATCTATGGGCTGGCGCTGCCGTTGCGCCTGGATCGCTTTCGCTGGCTTCGCTTGGCCGGCATTCTGCTCGGGCTTTTGGGCGTGCTGCTGGTGCTCGTGCCCAAGGCGAGCCTGCCGTCGCCCGGGATGGCGGGCTGGCTTGCGCTCGGCCTTATCGCGCCGCTCAGTTTCGCGCTGCGCGCCGTGCTGATTCCGCTGTTGCGTCCGCCCGCCACCAAGACGCTGCCGCTCGCCTGCGGCCTGCTGATCGCGGCGAGCGTGATCATGGCGCTGGTCATGGTGGCGCGGGGCGAGATTTGGCTGTTCGACGGGCGCTTCGGCACCGGCCATTGGGCGACCATCGCGGCCATGGCCAACAACGCCGTGGTCTTCGTCGTGCTCTACGAATTGATCCGCCGCGCGGGGCCGGTCTTTTTCGGCACCGTAAACTACATCGCGATCGTGGTGGCGGTGGGGCTCGGGCTGGTGATATTCGCTGACCGTCATTCCGCCTGGATCTGGATCGCCATCGCGTTGGTCTTCGCCGGCATGTATCTGGTCAATCGGCGCGGCCCTTCGACGCCGGCGCGCGGGTAGGGGAGATGGCTGATCCAACCACTGAACGCGACGCCCGCTCGGCCGCGGTGCGCAACCCGGGCCTTGTGCCCGTGGTCATGCTATTCGTGTTGGGGCTCAGCTTCGGCGTGGTTTTTGCGCTGAACTTGACGGCGCGCAGCAACGGCGTGCCGTTCCTCTCCTTCGTGTTCTGGCAGTCGCTCGGCGGCGCGGCCATTCTGTTCGTCGCTTGCGCCGCGCTGCGCCGGCTGCCCAGCCTGCGGCTCGCGCATCTCAGGGTTTATGGCATCACGGGGGCGCTCAATCTGGCGATTCCCTACACCGTGCTCTCCTTTGTCGCGCCCAAGGTGCCGTCGGGCCTGCTCAGCATCGGCCTCGTGCTGGTGCCGGCTGTGGTCTACGCCTTGGCGCTGATGATCGGGCTGGATCGATTCCGCTGGATCCGGCTCGGCGGTATTTTGCTGGGGCTTGTCGGCGTCCTGCTTTTACTGGTGCCGCGCACCAGCCTGCCGTCGCCCGACATGGTGCCTTGGGTCGCGCTCGGCTTGGCCGCGCCGCTTTGCTACGCCTTCAACGCCGTGTTGATCGCCTTGCTGCGCCCGCCGGCGGCGAGCTCGCTCGGGCTCGGCTTCGGTTTGCTCAGTGCCTCGACCGTCTATATGGCGGTGGCCATGCTGGCGACCGGCGAATGGTGGGCCTTCGACGGCGCTTTCGGCGCCGGCCATTGGGCCACCATCGGGGCGATGGCCAACAATGTGGTGAGCTACACGCTGATTTTCGAAATCATCCGGCGCGCCGGGCCTGTGTTCTTTTCCACCGTCAATTACCTCGCCACGCTCGCCGGTATCGGGGTCGGTATCCTGGCCTTCGGCGACAGCCACAGCCTGTGGATTTGGGCGGCGCTCGTGTTGATGTTTGCCGGCTTGTTTTTGGTCAACTTCATGGGGCGGGGCGCCCCCAAGGGCGCGCGCTGAGCCACCCGATCCTTGCCCCCGCTGCGGGCACGGTTCATGCTGTCGGCAATCGCGGGCCCGGTACCGTCCGAAGCCCGCGCGCCAAGCCAAATGGGCTGCGACGCAAGGCGCCGCGGTGGATGCGATGAAAAAACACGCCGTCGGAGGCAGAGAGGTTCTGCTGGAGTTCCATCGGGTCGGGGACTACATCAGGGTCTCCGCGCTCGACCCGGTCAGCCTGACCGAGGTGGTCATCGTCGGCTCGCCCAAAGTGATGAAACAGGATCTCATCCGGCTCGCCACTCGCAAGCTCGAATTCGTCCTGGCGAAAAAGAGCCCGGTGCGGACGAAAACTCGAAAACGCGACCTCAAGGTCTGAAGGCGGCGATCTCGCTCCGCGACATCCTCCAGCGATTTGGCGGTGGGCACGAGCTGCTACGAGCCCGGCTCGAACACGCGAAGCGTCTTGATTTGTCCGTCGTCGATGGTCCAATAGGCGAAAGTGCCTGAAACGTCGCCGTCGCCGTCGATTTCCTGGCTGCCGGAGGCGCCGACATAGTCGATGTCCTTGCCGTCGGCGATCAGCTCCTTGGCCTTGGCGAACTCGCCCGGCAGGATTTCGGTGCCGGGCGCATTGGCGACCGAACGCAACGCGTCGCGCACTGCCTTGCGGTCCGTCGAGCCGGCCTTTTCGATGGCGAGGCCGAGCAGGATCGTGGCGTCGTAGGCCGAATCGATAAACGGCTTGGGCGGCAGTTCGCCATGCTTGGCCGCGTACGCTCTGCGGAAGCGCACCGCGGCGTCGCTATCGGCCGCCGCCTCGGGCGAGGTGCCGATCGAGCCGTTCAGGTGCTCCGCGCCGATGGCCTCGATGATCTCGGGCGCCTTCATGCCGTCGGTGAAGATGAACTTGTCGAAATAGCCTTCCTCCAATGACTGGCGCAGGATGGTGATGCCGTTCTCCGGGTAGCCGATCAGCACCAACGCCTCGCCACCGTTGCCCGCGACCTTGGATAGCTCGCCGCGATAGGAGGCGTTGCCGGGCTCGTAGGCGAGCGATTTCGAGATCTCTCTGCCGAGCGCCTCGAACGAGGCCGCGAAGCTGTTGGCAAGTCCTTCGCTATAGTCGTTGTCGATATAGAGCGTGGCCACTTTGCCGAAGCCGTTTTCCTTGACCACTTGCGCCAGCGCGACGCCCTGGAAGGCGTCCGAGGGGACGGTGCGGAAGAGGAAGTCGTTATCCTTGAGCTTGGTGATCTCCGGCGAGGCGGAGGCGCTCGAAATCTGGGTCATGCCCACGGCGCTGCTGACGCTTTTGGCGACCGGAATGCTGACCCCGCTGCGCAGCGCCCCGACGATGCCGACCACGTTTTCGATGTTGGCGAGTTTCCGCGCGGCCTCGACACCGGCCCGCGGATTGGTCTGGGTATCGCCCACCGAGACGTCGATCTTGTGGCCGAGGACGCCGCCGGCGGCGTTGATTTCGTCGGCCGCTAGCATGACGCCCTTCAACGACGTTTCGCCATAGGCCTGTAGATCGCCGGTCATCGGCATCAAGGCGCCGATTTTGACCTCGTCGGCCGAAGCCGCGCCGCCGATCAGCAGCGCCGCGGCGCTGGCGGCAAGCGCCAAGCGTATTCGAGATCTCATGACCCTTTTCCCCTCCTGACCGCTTCGCCCCGGTTCTAATACCCCGGTTTTGACACAGAGCCAAATCGGGTATTTCGACGCCATATATATTCGACGTTACGATTTGAAACGCAGGTCTTTTTCTACGATCTTAAGAATTCATTTTCTTGCGAAAGGGATATCTGGCGTGGGGTCCGGGCGCAAGATCGTCGCCGCGCGCGGCCCGGTCACGGGCGCCGCGCGGCGCCTCGCGGGCGCTATTTCTTGGCGCGGCGACCCTTGCGGCGGGCGGCGCCGGACCGCTTGTGGCCCAAGCCGATCTTCTTGGCGAACTCCGAACGTTGGCGCGCATAGTTGGGTGCGACCATCGGATAGTCCGGGGGCAGACTCCACTTCGCGCGATATTCCTCCGGCGTCAGGCCGTATGTCGTGCGCAAGTGGCGCTTCAGCATCTTGAGTTTTCTGCCGTCTTCAAGACAAACGATGTAATCGGGCGTGATCGACTTGCGGATCGACACGGCCGGTTTGAGGTCCTCGCCCGCCCCCCTCCCTTTCGAGGTCTGAGCGTCGCGCAAAGACGCGTAGACGCTTTGGATCACGTCCGGAACGTCCGTCGTGGAAACGGCGTTGTTTTGCACATAGGCGGCCACGATTCTGGCGGCCATTCGGAGCAAGTCGTCCTGCGCCATGTCTGGTTCGTTCTTTTCATTCATAATACTCGATCCGTAACATCTTAGGAGGGGACAATCTCAATGCCAGCAGACACTGCGTCTGTCAAATAATATTTCTTCATTTCGTAATAATGGACCGGCCGGTTCCGTTTGGGAGGGCCAAAAATACCCGGCGCGGGGCAACGGCCGTGCTTTGTCCGTGATTCCGGGACTTCGAGCATTTGTGCCGCGACCGCCGTGCTACGCAAGATATGGTGCCCGCGGGCTTGCTCCGGCGCCGCGTGTCAGCGTATACAGTATCGTCAATCCGTGCTTGCGGCTTAGTTGCGGCCATGAACGATAGAGCCATCGCGATTGCCTCCGACCACGCCGGGTTCGCTCTCAAGTCGTTGCTCAAGGCGGACCTCGAGGCGCTGGGTCTTGCGGTGATCGACCTTGGAACCGACAACGAAGAGCCCGTGGACTATCCCGATTTCGCCGCTGTCTTGATGCGACATATCGAAAGCGGCAAGGTCGAGCGGGGCGTGCTGATTTGCGGCTCGGGTGTCGGTATGAGCATGGCGGCCAACCGCCATTCCCAAGCGCGCGCGGCACTGTGCCGCGACGCCGAGACGGCGCGCCTGAGCCGCCTGCACAACGACGCCAACGTGCTGGTCCTGGGTGGTCGAGTTACGCCGCGGGCGGTCGCGCGCGAGTGCTTGCGAGCGTTTCTCGACACCGCCTTCGAGGGCGGTCGTCACCGCCGGCGGATCGCGAAAATCGCTTGAAGCGTGGCGGAGCGTCAGCAGTGAGAATGCAGGGCAACGAGGGAGCGCGGACCGCCCATGGCTAAGTCGCGAAGCAGCAATCCCGCGGCGAAGGCCGAGCCGACGGCGCGCGCCGCGCCGCCCGACGGTTTCTTCACGCGACCGCTGGCCGAGGCCGATGCCGAACTCTACGCCGCGATCCGAGGCGAGGTCGGGCGGCTGCAGGATAAGATCGAGCTGATCGCGTCGGAAAACGTGGTCTCGCGCGCGGTGCTCGAGGCGCAGGGCAGCGTGATGACCAACAAGTACGCCGAAGGTTATCCGGGCCGGCGGTATTACGGCGGCTGCGAATATGTCGACATGGCGGAACGGCTCGCTATCGAGCGCGCCAAGCGTCTGTTCGACTGCGACTTCGCCAATGTCCAGCCCCACTCCGGATCGCAGGCCAATCAGGCCGTCTTTATGGCGACCATGAGGCCGGGCGACACCATCCTCGGCATGTCGCTCGCCGCCGGCGGACACCTGACCCATGGCGCGAAGCCGAACCTTTCCGGCAAATGGTTCAATGCCGTGCATTTCGGCGTGCGCAGGCAAGACGGCCGCATCGACATCGACGAGACCGCGCGGCTCGCCGAGCAGCACAGGCCCAAGCTCATCGTCGTCGGCGGCTCGGCCTATGGACGGATTATCGATTTCGCGCGCTTTCGCGAAATCGCCGATTCCGTGGATGCGATCCTGATGGTGGATATGGCGCATTTCGCGGGTCTGGTCGCCGCCGGCGTGCATCCGAGCCCGTTTCCCCACGCCCAGGTGGCGACGACCACGACCCACAAGACCTTGCGCGGTCCGCGCGGCGGCATGGTCCTGACCAACGCGCCGGATTTGGCCAAGAAGATCGATGCCGCGGTCTTTCCCGGCCTTCAAGGCGGGCCCTTGGAGCACGTTATCGCGGCCAAGGCCGTGGCCTTCGGCGAGGCGCTGACACCGGCGTTCCGCGCCTATGCGGCGCAGGTCGTCGAAAATGCCAAGGTGCTGGCGGAGAGCTTGACGGAGGCCGGCTTCGCCATCGTCTCCGGCGGTACCGACACCCATCTCATGTTGGTCGATCTCCGTCCCAAGCGACTCACCGGCAAGGCGGCCGAGACCAGCCTCGAGGCGGCCGGCATCACCTGCAACAAAAACGGCATCCCGTTCGATCCCGAAAAACCGACGATCACCTCCGGCATCCGGCTCGGCACGCCGGCCGCGACGACGCGCGGCTTCGGGCCGGAGGAATTCCGCCAGGTCGGAGGCTGGATCGGCGAGGTGATGGACGGGCTCGCCGCCAACCCCAACGACAACAGGGCCGCGGAAGATGCGGTCCGGGCGCGGGTGGCCGAACTCTGTGGCCGTTATCCCGTGTATCCTGACTGGCACTAGCCCCTATTACGACACGCGAGCGAGGACCCATGCGCTGCCCCTTCTGTGGCCACGAAGACACCCAGGTCAAGGATTCCCGTCCCACCGAGGACAACACGGTGATTCGCCGGCGGCGTTACTGCCCCGACTGTACCGCGCGGTTCACGACGTTTGAGCGCATCCAGCTGCGCGAGCTGACCGTGATTAAAGCCAACGGCCAGCGTGCGCCATTCGATCGTGACAAGGTGATGCGCTCGATGATGATTGCGCTGCGCAAGCGCCCGGTGGAACCGGAGCGGGTCGAGCGCGTGGTCAATGGCATTGTCCGGCGCCTGGAGAGCATGGGCGAGCCGGAAATTCCGACCAGCGTGATCGGCGAGATGATCATGGAGGTTCTGGCCGGCCTCGATTCCGTCGCCTATGTCCGCTTCGCCTCGGTCTACAAGAACTTCCGCGAGGCCAAGGATTTCGAGGAGTTCATAGGCGGCTTGCGTGGCGAACGAGATTGATCCTTCGGGCGGTGCGTCGCCGGGCCGCGACGCGCGCTACATGTCGGTCGCGCTGGCCCTGGCGCGCCGCGGTCTCGGCGCGGTGTGGCCCAACCCGGCGGTCGGTTGCGTCTTGGTCCGCGATGGCCGCGTCGTCGGCCGCGGCTGGACCCAGCCGGGCGGGCGGCCGCACGCCGAGGCCGAGGCGCTGCGGCGCGCCGGCGAGGCGGCGCGCGGCGCGGTCGCCTATGTCGGTTTGGAGCCCTGCGCCCATCACGGCGAAAGCCCGCCCTGCGCCGAGGCGTTGATCGAGGCGGGTGTCGCGCGTGTCGTCGTGGCGCTCGAAGATCCCGACCGGCGGGTCGCCGGGCGCGGGATTGCCCGTCTGCGCGCCGCCGACATCGTCGTCACCACCGGCGTGAAGCGCGCCGAGGCGGAAGTCCTCAACGCCGGCTTTCTCCTGCGTGTCAATGAAGGCCGCCCGCTGGTGACGCTCAAGCTCGCCACCACGCTCGACGGGCGCATCGCCACGCATAGCGGCGAGAGCCGCTGGATCACGAGCGAGGCCGCGCGGGCCCGGGCGCACCTGCTGCGCGCGGAACACGACGCCGTCATGGTCGGCGCCGAGACGGCGCTTGCCGACGACCCGCTTTTGACCTGCCGGCTGCCGGGATTGGCTCGGCGCTCGCCGGTGCGGATCGTGGTCGACGGCCGGCTGCGCCTGCCGCCGAGCCACCGAGTGGTGGCCACCGCGCGCGAGCTGCCGACGTGGGTGATTACCGGGTCGGACGGCGAAACCGCCGCGGCCAAGGCGCTTATCAAGGCCGGTGTGGAGATCATCTCGCTGCCGGTCGGCGAAAGCGCTCGGCCCGAGCTCGGCGTCGCGCTGGCAGCGCTGGCGCGGCGCGGCGTGACCCGCCTGCTGGTCGAGGGCGGCGGTAGGCTCGCGGCCGCGCTGCTGCGGGCGCGCCTGGTCGACCGCCTGGCTTGGTTCCGCGCGCCGCTTTTGCTCGGCGGCGATGGTGTGCCGGCCGCGGCGGCGTTTGGCGTCGATCGGCTAGCCGATGCGCCGGCCTTCGTGCGCCGCTCGCTCGCGGCGCTCGGGCCGGACATCCTGGAAAGCTACGCCAAGCCTGATTAAGTTAAAGTCATGTTCACCGGAATCGTTACCGACATGGGTCGTGTGCGCACGGCCGACGCCCGCGGGGCCGCGGGCGAGCGCCGCCTCGTGATCGAAACGAGCTTCGACACCGCGGCGCTGGCGCTCGGCGCCTCCATCGCCTGCTCCGGTCCGTGCCTGACCGTGGTCGAGAGCGGCGGCGGCTGGTTTGCCGTCGACGTCTCGGCCGAGACGTTGCGCCACACCACGATCGGCGCCTGGGCGGCGGGGACACGCGTCAATTTGGAACGCTCGCTGAAGCTCGGCGACGAGCTGGGCGGCCATCTGGTGATGGGCCATGTCGATGGTGTCGCGCGCGTCGCCAAGGTTGCCCGGGAAGGCGAGTCCTTGCGGCTCGACGTCGCGCCGCCGCTGGCGCTCATGCCGTTGATCGCGCCGAAGGGATCGGTTTGCCTCGATGGCGTGTCGTTGACCGTGAACGAGGTCGGCGCCGAGGCCCTTGCGGTCAACATCATCCCGCACACCCAGCACGCGACCACGCTCGGCGCGGCCGGGCCCGGGGCGGCGCTGAATCTTGAGATCGACGTTCTCGCGCGCTACGTTGCCCGCTTACAAGAGGCGAGTTGAGCATGCTAAGGGTGACGCCGACAGATAACCTCTCGACCATCGAGGAGGTTATCGAGGAATTTCGCAACGGCCGGATGATCGTTCTCGTGGACGACGAGGAGCGCGAGAACGAGGGCGACCTCGTGATCCCGGCCCAGATGGCGACGCCCGAGGCGATCAATTTCATGGCGAAATACGGGCGCGGCCTGATTTGTCTGGCGCTGACCGCCGAACGCTGCCGGGGGCTGGGCCTGGAGCTGATGCCCAAGCGCAACGAAACCCGGCACGACACCGCGTTCACCGTCTCGATCGAGGCCCGCGAAGGCGTCACCACCGGCATTTCGGCCTCCGACCGCGCCCGCACCATCGCCGTCGCGACCGACCCCACCAAGGGGCCGGGCGACCTCACCTCGCCGGGCCACGTCTTTCCGCTGATGGCGCGCGACGGCGGCACGCTGGTGCGCTCCGGGCACACCGAGGCGAGTGTCGATCTGGCGCGGCTCGCGGGCCTCAACCCCTCGGCCGTGATCTGCGAGGTCATGAACGACGACGGCACCATGGCGCGCGTCGCGGATTTGGTGAGCTTCGCCCAGCGCCATGCCGTCAAGATCGCCTCGATCGCCGATCTCATCGCCTACCGGCTGCGCAACGATACGATCGTGAAGCGGCTGCTCGAGTCGGAAATCGAGAGCCGCTTCGGCGGGCACTTCAAGCTGTATCTTTATAGCAACACGGTCGAATATGCCGAGCACATAGCGCTGGTAAAGGGCGACATCACCGCAGACGAGCCGGTGCTCGTGCGGGTGCACGACTTCAACCCGCTCGAGGACGTGTTCGGCGGCACCGGCGGCCCCGGCGGCGGCCAGCCGGGCAAGCTGCAGGCCGCCATGGAGATCATTGCCGAGCACGGCCGGGGTGTGGTGGTGC
>JAUVWK010000341.1 GCA_030604165.1 Alphaproteobacteria bacterium
AGACGACTTGCGGCACGTCCTGAAAAAACGCCCAAACCGTGCCGATAGGTTGCTCGATCGTGAATGATTCCACTATGTCCGGCACCGTCAACTCCCCGGGCTCGGGCGTCTATCCCGCCACCGCCCCGCCGCCGCGCGGGCCACCTTCGAGCCGCCCATCCGTATTCACTTTTCGATTATTATATCCGATAATCGAATACGGCAAGGATTTGCCGTCGCCCGCCCCATGGCGGCGCGCGCGGCGGAACAACGGGAGACGATGATGGAATACCGGCTGGCTCACATGACTTGGGAGGAGGTCAAACAAGCCATTGCCGAGGCGCGCGTCGTCATCGTGCCGACCGGCGCGACCGAGGCCCACGGTCCCCACATGCCGACTGACACCGACACCCACCAGGCTGAATATATGGCCGTGGCGTTGGCCGAGCGGATCGGCGCCGTGGTCGCGCCGCCGCTTGCCTATGGCGTCTCGAAGACCTTCGAGCATTTCGCCGGCACCATCTCGCTCAGCATCGAGACCTATCAGCAGCTTGTCTACGAGGTCGGCGCGGCCCTGGTGCGCCAGGGTTTTCGCCACATCTTGTTGCTCAACGGCAACCGGCCCAACGGCACCTCGAACGACGCCGCGGCGCGCCGCCTGATCGACGATCTCGACACCGAGCATGATTTCATGGTCACCGCGGTCAGCTACTGGGAGCCCGGCGCGGCGGCCGTGCATGCCTTGCGCAAATCGCCGGTCGGCGGCATGGGCCATGGCGGCGAGTTCGAAACCTCGTTTCAGCTCGCCACCCGCCCGGAGCTGGTCCATATGGATCGGCTGGAAGGCGTCCACGCGCCGCTCGTGGGCTGGGATCTGGCGGCGCCGATGGCGCCGGTGCGTACCTATGCACGCCGCCCGACACCCGAGACCAACCACGCCTCGATCTTCGGCGATCCGCACCAGGCCAGCGCCGAATCGGGCCGGGCCTTCGTCGAGGCGGCGCTCAACGGCCTCGTCGAGATGATGGAAAACCTACAGCCCTCGTACCGCGAGCGAAGCTAACTGTATTCCTCGCTGAGGTCGCCGGGGCGCCAGCCGAGCGCGATCGAAATCGCCTGCGCGGTCTTCAGCAGCAGCTCGACCATTTCCTCCTCGGCGCTGGCATCGCGAAATAGCGAGCGGCGGGCGATGAAACAAACCGCCGCGACCACCTGTCGAGAGCGGTTGAACACGGGCGCCGAAAGCGACCCGGTGAAGCGCTGAACGTCGCCTTCGGTTTTGGCGAACCCCTGCGCCCGGATGGTCGCGAGCTGTTCGTGCAAGACCTCGGGCTCGGTCATCGTCTCCGGCGTGAGACGCTCCAGATGCCCGGCCAGATAGGCGTCGATGAAGGCCGGCTCGGCGTAGGCCAGCATGACTTGCCCCTTGGAGCCGCAGTGCAAGGGAAAATGGTAACCGTAGGTGGATTTCGTAATGATTTCGCCCGAGGTCAGGTGGGAGTAGAGCGTCACCGCCAGGCCATCCGCTTGCTCGACCAATTGCACCGTGAAATCGGCGCCCTCGGCGGCCATTTCCAGATAGGGTTGCGCCGCCTCCAGCACTGCGTGATTGGCGAGATAGGCGGTGCCGATGAACCACATGCGCGGCCCGATGCTGTAGCGGTTCGACTCCGGATCGCGTTGCAGAAAACCGCCCTGTTCGAGCTGGCTTAAGGTGCGATGCAGGGTGGCCCACGAGAGGCCGAGCCCTTCCGCCGCGTCGATCGCCCGGCCCGGATGCACCGCGAGATATTCGAGCACCTCGAGGGCGCGGCGCACCCCTTTGAGCGCCGGCGCCGCGCCGCTTCGCGTCTTGCCTCGCCCCGCCGCCTTGCGCTCCGGCATTGGCCTCCTCCGTCAGCATTGGACGGGTGCCGATTTCTTTGACACCATGGCTCAATCGCCTTAATCTTACCAATTGTAACACGATATCCATATACCGGATATAGGGAGGCGGCATAGCGACGCGGAAGGGTTCCTCCAAGGACAATGCGGGGACCCGCCTCGGACCGCGCCGGAACAAAAAATCAGCCGTCGGAATTCGCTAGGTCGAGGCAACGCAAGGGAGACGAGAGCATGATCAAACGGATTGTAGCCATTGCCGCGGTGGCCGTGTTGGCTGCCGGTTTCGCGGGCTTGGCGCACGCTGACACATTCAAGCTTGACGGCGATCCAAAACCCGCGTGGATCTATTTCAACGTCAAGAACGACGGCGGTTGGACGCAAGCCATCGACGAGGCGCGCCAGCGCATGGAAGCCGAGCTCGGGATCGAGATTCCGTTCGTCGAGAAGGTCCCGGAGATCGCCTCGGAAATCAAGCCGGCGGCCGAGCGCTATATCCGCCGCGGACATAACATCATTATCGGCAGCGCGTTCGGCTATAGCGACGCCTTCAAAGAGCTCTCCGAGCGCTATCCGGAGGTGGCCTTTCTCAACCCCGCCGGCACCACCAACGGCCCCAATCTGCAGTCCTTCTACGGACGCACCTATGAGAGCCAGTATCTCTGCGGCATGGTCGCGGGCGCACTGACGAAAAGCAACAAGATCGGTTTCGTCGCCGCCAATCCGTTTGGCCTCGTCAACTGGACCGTCAACGCCTATTTGCTGGGTGCGCGTCAGCTCAACCCGGACGTGACTCTGACGGTTGTCTTTACCGGCGCTTGGAACGATCCGGTCAAGGAACGCGCCTCGGCGCAGGCCCTCGTCGAGCAGGGCATCGACGTCATCGGCCAGCATGTCGATACGCCGACGCCGCAGGTCGTCGCGCAGGAGCAAGGCATCTTCGGCACCGGTCATCACCGCGACATGCGCGAATTCGCGCCGCAGGCGACCGCGTGCTCCTCGGTCTGGGTGTGGGACCGCTATCTGACCCCGACCTTCAAGAAAATCGCCGCTGGTCAGTGGGAGCCCAACCCCTGGGGCGATTTCATCAGCATCGGCGATGGCGGCACCGATATCGCCTGCTGCGGCGACATGGTCCCGCAGGATGTCGCCGACAAGGTCATGGCGGAGCGCGAGGCTCTCGTGAACGGCAAGCATGTCTTCCAGGGGCCGATCTACGACCAAGCAGGCACAGTCCGTGTCGCGGAGGGCGAGGTGCCGTCCGATGGCGACCTTTGGGGCATGGACTATCTCATCCAGGGCGTGACCGGCTCGCTAAACTAGCCGGCGGCGCCGGTGCTCTGGTCCGGCCGGCCGGGCAAGCGCTCATGGACCTGAGCAGACGATGAGTGCGGCCCTCGAGCTAGAAAGCGTCTACAAGAGCTTCGACGGTAATCCAGCTCTTGTAGACGCCTCATTTTCGGCCGAGTGGGGCGAGGTTCATGCGCTGCTCGGCGAGAATGGCGCCGGCAAATCATCGCTGATGAACATCGCCTGCGGCCTTTACGCGCCCGATCAGGGCGTCGTGAAGGTCTCGGGCGAGGTGGTGAGCATCGAGGGTCCGCTCGCGGCCGGGGCGCTCGGCATCGGCATGGTGCACCAGCATTTCAAGCTCGTGGACAGCATGACCGTGGCCGAGAACGTCATTCTCGGCCATGGCAAAGGGGGTTGGCGCCAGTGCCTACGGCGGGTCCGCGGCGAGATCGAGGATATCAGCGAGCGCATCGGCCTCGCCATCGACCCGGACGCCCGGGTGGACACGCTATCGGTCTCCGAGCAGCAGCGCGCGGAGATCATCAAGGCCCTCATGGGCGGGGCCCAAATTCTGATCCTCGACGAGCCGACCGCAGTGCTGACAGACGAGGAATCCGGGCGCCTGCTGCGGCAGCTTCGCGCCTTCGCGAGCGAGGGACGGTGCGTCATTCTGATCACGCACAAGCTGCGCGAGATTTCCGAGCATGCCGACCGCGTTACCGTCATGCGCGGCGGGCGGACGATCGAGGCGGGCCACGCGGCGTCGCAGATGACGCCGGAGGAGCTTTCC
>JAUVWK010000499.1 GCA_030604165.1 Alphaproteobacteria bacterium
CCCAGCCATGATCAAAAAATCGAGTGACCAATAAGTGACCAGGCAGTAGGGTAAACCAGCGCGTGTCGAACATAAACCGTTCGTTCTATAATCCGCTGTGACTGTATGACTCAGTGTGTTTAGCGAAAACTGTGCGAGTTACACGACTCGCAGACCATTTGAATGGCATTCAAGAGGTCCGGGGTTCGACTCCCCGTGGCTCCACCAATTACTTCAAGGGGTTACGCTTTGTTAGCGTAGCCCCTTGCTGATTGAGAATCCGCGACGACGAGCGACCATCGCGCCGGAGCGGAACCGCGTCGATGAGAATCGTCTTGCCGATTCATCGACCCTGTGAATCTCCTCCAACGGTTCGATATTGAGCGGCTCCAGGTGATTGATTGGCGCCGCAGTCTGCGATCCAGTCACGGATTATTATTTTTCGGAAAATTTTTGTTGTTCAGTGGCCTAAAAGCCATTATTAACGCTCTTCTTCAATTCGCAATCAGAGCGATTCGATCCCCCATCACCGGAGACAGGACATGCCAAGGGCTATTATCGGCGTCGCGGTCGTGGCTTTGCTGCTGACCGCGGGCTGCTCCGGCCTGAGCAAACAAGAGCAGCGAATCCTCTCGGGCTCCGCGATCGGCACTGCGGCGGGTATCGCCGCCGGCGCCGCCACGGGCGGGCTCTCGCTCCTCGGCGGCGCGGCGATCGGCGCGGCGGCAGGTGCGGCCGTGGGCTATGTCTATCACGAGGTCGTCGAGTAGGCGCCCGAGCTTACGCCAGTGCGATCGAGCCCGGCGGCCTGGATTCACATCGACCCACTCGCCAGCGCAACTTGGCGCAAGCGGGTTGGCGCCAGGCAAACCGCACGTGCCCTGGCCGGACCGGTCGCCGCCGATAGATAAAATTTCGGCACGCAATGGAATCTTAATCTCTTCCGTGCGTGATTGCGGATCGAAGACGCTGCTGTTCCCGATTGGGACATAGAGGCGATCGATCCTCCACTTCGTCGGCCGCGGACTCGCGATTGGATGCGGGGCCACGGATCGAAAGTCTATGGAGCATGAAACACGAGTCCAACGCCAAGCGCCCACGCGGCCGCGGCGGCCAAAAACGGCCATCGGGCGGGATCCGGCGTGGCAACAACCGGCGCAACGCCTCTGAGCCAGCCGTACGCGGCGATCCGCGCCAAGTGTTCGAAAAATACACGGCAATGGCCCACGACGCCTCCACCGCCGGCGACCTGGTCGCCATGGAATACTACCTCCAGCACGCGGAACACTATTATCGGGTCCTCCAAGGCCGCCGCGATAATTCGAACGGCGCCACGGGAAATTCCGCGAACTCCGGCAACTCCGGGAACTCGGGAAACCCCAGCGACTAACGCGGCTGGAGCGTGACGTCCGCGTCTGCAACGACGCGGTGAAACCGCTTGACCCCGGGCGCTGACGCTCACGATTTCGTGCGCGCACGCGGTCAATACCCAACCTCCGGATCGACCCGATAGAGCAGCGGCTGGCCGGCGCGCAGGCGACGAATGTTGTCGACCACCAGATTGGCGCCGGATTGGGCATTGGTCAGGGCCGCGATATGCGGCGTCACGGTGACGCTTGGATGGCGCCAATAGGGATGCTCGGCCGGCAACGGCTCGGTGCGAAAAACGTCAAGCGTCGCGCCCCCGATATGTCCCGAATTGAGCGCCGCCAGCAGATCCTGATCGACGACGTGGCGGCCGCGCGCGCAGTTGATCACCGCGGCGCCCGCGGGCAGGCCCGCCAACAGGGTGGCGTTGACGATGCCATCGGTGGCGGGCGTCAGCGGCAGCATGCAGACCAGGATCTCGGTGCGCGCCAAGAACGGCCCGAGGCCGCCCGAGCCGGCGAAGCCGCGAACGCCGGCGAGGTCTTTGGCCGTGCGGCTCCAGCCCGCGACGTCGAAGCCGAGCGCGACCAGCTTTTGCGCCACATCGGCGCCGAGCACGCCGAGTCCCATGATGCCGACGCGGCGCTCCGAGGCCAGCGGCGCGAGATGCTCGCGCCACTCGGCGGCCCGCTGCTGGGCCGCATAAAGCCTCGCTTGGCGGTGATGGCTCAAAACTGCGAGCACGACATATTCCGACATCGCCAAGGTCAGGTTTTCATCGACGATGCGTGTGATGGGCACGCCCGGCGGCAGCTCGGTGTCGCGCATCAGATGATCGACACCGGCGCCGAGCGAGGCGATCAGCTGCAGATTCGGATAGCGCAACAGCTCGCCCGGAGGGTGATACCAGACCAGCGCGACCTCGATATCGCCGCGCTCGCCGACCTCGGGCCAGACCCGAACCTCGAGTTCGGGCATGGTTTTGCGCAAGGCCTCGGCCCATTCGACCGGCGAATCCACCTTGCTGAAGAAAAGCAGCGCCATGGCGCTCCTTAATCCAAGCTGCGCCGCGCAAGCGCCTTGAGCCGGTAGACGAGATCGAGGGCGTCGCGGGGTGTCAGCTCGTCGGCGTTGACCGCCTCGAGCGCCTCGATAACCGGTTCGGGCGCCGCCTCGGCGCGCGGCGCCCCCGCCTTGCCGCCGCGCGCGGCAAAAAGCGGCAGGTCGTCGGCGAGGCGCGCCAAAGCGCCGCTTTGTTCGCCCTTCTCCAAGATCTCCAGAATCTGCTCGGCGCGGGCCAGCACGTCGTCGGGCAAGCCGGCAAGGCGCGCCACGTGGATGCCGTAGGAGCGGTCCGCCGCGCCCGGCGCAACCTCGTGCAGAAACACCACGTCGCCCTGCCATTCCTTGACGCGCATGGTGTAGCACGCCAGCGAATCCAGCTTGTGGCCGAGCGCCGTGA
>JAUVWK010000049.1 GCA_030604165.1 Alphaproteobacteria bacterium
CCTACTGCCTCAATGCGCTATCAAACCGCATCAAAGTTGTCCTATCCTCGAAAAAAACACCCAAGACGGGCATTGGCTTGACCGCGCTGCAGGGGAGGAGCGCGGGATGTCGGGCTATCGGCTGACCCTATTCGGTGGTTTCGCGCTGCAAGGCGATCGCGACGCGCCGGTCACCGTGCGCTCGAAGAAGAGCCGCTGCCTGCTGGCCTATCTAGTGCTCGCTGGTGCCTTGTTCAGAATTCAGCCGCCCTGGCCGAAGTCCATCCGATGCCTTTATCGGCACTGAGCCGGTTTCACTTGCAAAATTCATGGCATTGGGGGAATAATTCCGAAGTTTTTACCATAATACTTGGCCCGCCGAAACGAGGTGCAGCAAGAATCCTAAGCTTGGCAGCGGCCAATTCGAAGGGGAGGTATCAAATGCCAAAAAACTTGAATCCGGTGCGAGGCGCGCATACGCACACGCCGTCACGTCGTACTGTCCTGAAGGGACTGGGCGCCGCAGCCGCGGCGACGGCCGTTGGGCCTTCGCTCAAGGCCAGGGCGGGCGATGCCGTCAACCTCAATATCATGCTCACCAACATCCCGTGGACCGATGCCATCTCGAGCACGATCGCGGAGGCCTATAACGCTCACACGGGCGGGCGCGTGACGATCACGGGCGAACAGATGCCCTATGAGGCGCACTACGAGAAGATAATTCTGGAACTCAGCTCCGGCTCGTCCACCTTCGATATCGTGACGAGCGACACGATCTGGATCCGCCAGCTCGTCAACAACAACTGGGTCACGGGGCTCGAGCCGATGAAGGCGAAGGATCCCTCGCTTCCGGATCTCAACTGGAAGGATTTTCTGGACGGGCCCTATCTCTTCTCGACATTCAACGGGCAACGCTGGGCCATTCATGCCACCCAGTCGACACCGGTTTTCGTTTACCGGAAGGATCTGCTCGAACAGGCGGGAATCGAACCGCCGCCGCTATGGAATTGGGATCAGTACCTCGATGCTGCGAAGAAGCTCACCAAGAACGGCGTGTCCGGGACGGCAATGCTGCTCGGCGGGCAGGACGCGTGCATGGGCGACTGGATGTTCCGCGTCATGGGCTATGACCCAAATCCTCCTGGCAACGATTTCCTCCTGAACGATGATAATGAGCCGATCTTCAACGAGAACGACCGAGGCGTTCGGGCTATCGAGCGGATGAAGGAAATCCTACCCTATTGCCCGCAAGGGGTTTTCAACTTCGACTATCCCGACGGTCCGCCTCTGATGCAGGAGGGCCAGGCGGCGCTCGTCGTCCACTGGCTCGACATGTGGCCGGGCCTGGACGATCCGTCGATCTCGAAGTTTGCTGGAAAATTCGGCTACACGGTATCGCCGACCGACAATGTCAGCCAACACATGGTCGCGGGTTGGGGCATGTTCATCAACGCGTTCAGCGAGCATCAGCGGGAGGCCTACGAGTTCCTTGCCTGGATGCTCGAAGGCCCTGCCTATCAAATGTTCCGCGAAGCGGGCGAGACAACGTTGATTTACAAACCCGATCTCGCGAGTCCCGAGGTTAAGGCTCAAATCCCGTTGCTGAGCGTCTATGACGACATCAACCGTCTCGGCACGACCTACACGGCCTTTCCTCCCTACAAAGTCACCAACGCGGCCGAGGTGCAGCGTCTCGTCTACGAAGAAGTAATTGCGGCTGTCGCCGGTGACAAGACGCCGCAGGCAGCCATGCGAGATGCTGAAGATCGCGTGGTCAAGGCGATGCGTGGTTAGACAGCGGATAGGCAAGGGAGGCGTGCAGTGCGCGCCCGCCTCCCCCTCTTTTAAGTCATGCCGAAAATAGTTACCGAACCCGAGATCGGCGCGCGGGTTGCTGACGGCGCAATCCAGCCTTACCGACAGACGATTCGCGAAAGCTGGGGGCCATGGTTGATGTTGGCTCCGACGTTCATCGTGCTGACGGCGGTGGGAATTTATCCGCTGGGTTACTCGTTGTGGATCAGTTTCAACGACTATCACCCGTCCAATCCGTCGTTTCCCCAGGGGTTTATCTGGTTTGAGAATTACCTAACCGCTTTCCTCGACGGCCAGGCGCGGCACGCACTGGGATTGACCGCAATCTTCACCGTTTCGAGTGTCGGGGCTTCGCTCGTCATCGGGTTTGCCCTTGCTCTTCTGTTCAATCAGCGCCTGCCCGGGCTGGCGATCGCGCGGACGCTCATTCTTATTCCGATGCTCGTCACGCCGATTGCCGTCGGGATCACTTGGCGGATCATGTTCAACCCCGACCTAGGCGTGATCAATTACCTCCTCGGGCTGATCGGCATCCCGAGTCAGGGATGGCTGGCCTCGATGAACCAATCTTTGCTCTCGGTGATCGTCGTTGACGTCTGGCAGTGGACGCCGTTCATGTTTCTGATCTTGTTCGCCGGTGTCCGGTCGTTGCCCCGCAGCCCCTTTGAATCCGCCGCTATCGACGGCGCGTCCCGAGCCAAGATCTTTTTCCTCGTCACGCTGCCTATGATGCGCCCCGTGATCCTCCTCGCGGTGCTGCTGCGAGCGGTGGATTCCGTCAGAACCTTCGACCAGATTTTCATGATGACACGGGGTGGCCCAAACCAGACGACCGACCTCGTGAGCCTCTATTTGCAACGTGTGAACTTCAAGTTTTTCGATATCGGCTACGGAGCCGCTCTCTCATGGCTCTTTCTGATCCTGCTTATGGCTGCTGTTATCGCCTTCATTCGCTATTCGGGCTTTCTGCGCAGTGCGGCCGAGAAGGAGGCGCGATGACGACATTACCCCGACCGAGCCTATCCCTGCCCGGTCGTCGCTCTGCAGAGTCTCCACCGTGGGGTTATCGTGCCCGTCGGTCGCTGAAGGTCATGGCGGTCTATGGCATGGTCGCAGTGGCGCTTGTCTTCTTTCTGTTTCCTTATTTCTGGATGGTCGTCTCGGCCTTTAAGTCTCCGGGCGACGTGACGGCCTATCCCCCGGTTTGGCTTTTCGAGCCGACCCTGGACAATTTCCGCGAGCTCATCGAAAGCATGGGAGCGCTATCGGCTCTTCGAAACAGCCTGATCGTCGTGGGCCTATCGACCTGCCTGGCCTTGATCTTCGGAACCATGGCGGCCTATGCGCTCGCCCGATTCAATATCAAGGGCAAGGAGACGATCGCCCTCGAAATTCTCATGGTGCGGATGCTGCCGCCCATCGTATCCGTCATCCCGCTGTTTCTACTCGCACGGAAATTTGGCTTGTTCGACACCTACTGGATCCTCATCGCCGTCTATACCCTGATGGGACTTCCCTTCGTCGTCTGGGTGATGCGGGTCTTTGTCCAGGAGATTCCACGGTCGATTGAAGAAGCGGCGCTGGTCGATGGGTGCACCAGGTTGCAGGTTCTGTTCCGCATCTCGTTGCCCCTCATGCTTCCAGGGCTTGCCGCGACCGTCGTGATCATCTTTATGTTCGCCTGGAACGAGTATCTTTTCGCCACCATGCTGACCTCTTCCGCGGCAAAGACCCTTCCCGTGGTCGCGGCGAACACCGTAAAGCCAAGAGGCATTTCCTGGGGTCTGGCGTCGGCTGTTGGCCTGTTGATGTCGATTCCCGTCGTGGTCCTGGCGCTGCTTGCCCAGCGCTATCTCGTGCGCGGACTGACCTTCGGGGTTGTCAAAGGATAGCAACGCGGAGATCGCTTGATGGGTGTACGGATTGAAGGGTTATGGAAATTGTTCGGCGGCCACACGGCGGTGCGCGACGTTTCCGTGGAAATCGAGGACGGCGAGTTTTTCGTCCTGCTCGGCCCTTCGGGCTGCGGAAAGACGACGACGCTTCGAATGATCGCGGGTCTGGAAAATCTCAGCGCGGGACGAGTATTTTTCGACGACGAGGACGTTACCTTCTTTGAGCCCCGCCGGCGCGACATAGCGATGGTCTTCCAGGATTACGGGCTCTACCCGCACCTATCAGTGGTAGACAATATCATGTTTCCGCTCAAGGTTGCGGGCGTGCCGAAGGACGAACGCCGGCGGCGTGCCGGGGAAGTCGCGGAGCGGCTGGAGATTTCCTCTCTGCTGAAGCGCAAGCCGCCACAGATCAGCGGTGGCGAGAAGCAGCGTGTGGCGTTGGCCCGGGCGCTGGTACGCAATCCGAAGGTTTTTCTCATGGACGAGCCGCTGTCGAACCTCGACGCGAAGCTTCGCGTCAGCATGCGCACGGAGATCAAGCGGCTTGTTTCCGATGCCGGTATCACGACCATCTACGTAACCCACGATCAGATCGAGGCGATGGCGTTGGCCACGCGGATCGCCGTGATGAACCAAGGCGAGATGGTTCAGGTCGGAAATCCGCTCGAAATCTACGACCGGCCGGCGACTAGGTTCGTCGCCAGCTTCATCGGCTCGCCCCCCATGAACATGTTCGACGGACGCCTCAATAGCGCAGAGGAACTCGAGGTCGTGCCTCGGTTCCTGGGCGAGGCGGTGAGTCGGGCACGTGTGAGGCAATTTTACGAACAAGCTCCGTCGATCGGGGGAGTCGTGGTGGGCGTCCGCCCGGAGCATTTGCGGCTCGGCGCATCTGTCGGGGCATCGAACGCGGTCGTCGAGTTGGTCGAGCCGCTCGGCCAAAGCACGAACGTTTATCTAAGGGCCGACGCCACGCCCTTCGTTGCCGTGACGAATCGGACGACCCTGCAAGTTGGCGACCGGGTAGACGTTCAGGTCGACGAATCCAACATCCACGTGATGGACAAGGAGACCGGAAGGAATTTCGCTGTATCGCCGGACGACGGGCTAGGTGCCTGACCCTCCTCCGGCGGCCCGCATCAACGTTTCTACACCGACAGGGAGGCGCAATCGGGCACAGGTGAGGTCGTCGCCAGCGGTGCTCACTGTCGGCTGATCTAAGGGAGATATCCATTATGGCGCGCGATCCAAAATACGATATTTTGTTCGAACCGATTCGGGTGGGCCCAAAGACCGCAAAAAACCGCTTCTGGCAAACGCCTCACTGCGCGGGCCCCGGGTCCGAAAGACCCGGCGCGCAGGCTGCGTTTCGGGGTATGAAGGCCGAAGGAGGGTGGGGCACCGTGTTTACGGAATATTGCTCGATTCACCCGGAGTCGGATGAATACCCCTATGTCTCGGCGCGTCTCTGGGACGCCGGTGACATCATCAATCTTCGCCATATGTGCGACGCCCTGCACGAGCACGGCGCGCTGGCGGGCGTTCAGCTGTGGTATGGCGGCATCCAGTCCGCCTGTCTCGAATCCCGCCAAGTGCCGCGCAGTTCCGGCGATCTTCCGTCGAACGGCTACCGCTCGCGAACGATCTACGGGCGCGAGGCCGACGAGGACGATATCAAGGCGCTCGTCACCATGTATGTGGAGGCGGCCAAGCGCGGTCAGCAGGCGGGCTTCGACATCTTCGAGGTGATTTGCAGCGACAGCAACGTGACGATGCAGTTCTTCGAGCGGCGCTACAATCATCGCGGCGATCGCTATGGGGGCTCACTCGAGAACCGCGCGCGTTTCACCGTCGAGGTGTTGACCGCACTCAAGACCGCGTGCGGCGGCGACAGCGCCATCGGCGCCCGGTTCAATCTGGACACCACGCGAGGGGCCAGCGGCATCCAGCATTTCGACGAGGGCATCGGCTTCGTCGAGATCCTGGCCCGCGAGGGCGTGGTGGACGTGCTGTCGACCAAGATCGGGGACCTTGAGGAATGGGCCGGCGAGGATGCCGGCGGCTCGCGCTTCCGAAATTCCGACTGGACGAGGCCGTTCGTCAACCAGGTCAAGAGCGTCATGGGCGACATTCCCGTGGTCAACAATGGCCGCTTCACGAGCCCCGACGACATGATCGGCGTGATCAATTCCGGCCAGTGCGACATTATCGGCGCCGCGCGCCCGTCGATTGCCGATCCCTTCCTTCCCAGGAAGACCGAGGAGGGCCGGCCGGAAGATATTCGCGAGTGCATCGGCTGCAACATGTGCGTCTCGAAGTTCCAGCAGAATGGCCAAATCTACTGTACCCAGAATGCCACGACGATGGAGGAGTACCGCAGGGGCTGGCACCCCGAGAAGTTCGAAAAGACGACGGATCCTTGCTCCGTGCTCGTTGTCGGCGGCGGGCCCGCCGGCATGGAATGCGCGCACGTCCTGGGGTTGCGCGGTTACGACGTGCATCTGCGCGAGGCCGAGGGCGAGCTCGGCGGCCTTTGGAAGGACGTCGCCCGCTATCCGCGCTGCGCGGAATGGGGGCGGGTCATCAGCTACCGCCAGATCCAGATCGACAAGCTCAAGAACGTCGAGGTCCACCTCAGCGTGGGCAAAATGACGGCGGACGACGTGCTCGACTACGGCGCCGATAAGGTGGTGATCGCGACGGGGTCCCGCTGGTCGGAGAATGGCATAGGTGCCGAAACCCACGCGCCGATCCCCGGCGCCGATGCGTCGCTCCCGCACTGCCTGACGCCGGAGCAGGTGATGGCGGGCAAGCCGGTCGGCGACCGGGTGATCGTCGTCGACGGCGACGGCCACTTTACGGGGCTCGCGATGGCCGAGTTGCTGGTCGATCAGGGCAAGCAAGTGACCATCGTGACGGATGTGGCCAACGTCGCCGAATACACCGCCTACACGATGGAGCTCGGCAACAACAAGCGGATGATGCATGAAAAGAAGATCGCGCAATTCACCCATCATTGGCCGGACCAGATTGAGCCCGGCAAGGTTACGCTGTTCTACCTCTACCGCGACAGTGCCGAGTTATTCGATCAGGGCAACGGACGGTTTGGGCGTCGCGAAGGCACCGAGACGTTCGATGTGGCGTGCGATTCGGTCATTCTTGTCACCGCCCGTGTGCCGAACTCGGACCTGTTCAAAGAGCTCAAGGCGCGCAAATCCGAGTGGCTAGAAAATGACATTCAGGCGATCTACCGGATCGGCGATTGCCTTGCGCCGCAGCAACTGATGAACGCCATCTTCGACGCGCACCGGCTCGCCCGCGAATTCGATTCACCTCATCCCCAGTATCCCTTGCCGTGGATCCGCGAGCGCCAGATTTCGGGCGCCGAGACCTTCCCGAGATTGGAGGAATAACGTTCGAGCGCGACGAACCCCGGCCATGGGCCGCGACCTGCGTCGTCCGATGCCATGAACGATAAAGGGCCGGAGCCGCCCGCCTTTGATTGGCCCGACTAATCGGGGTCGGCTCCGCGTCCCAGTAGAGAAAATCGTTCCCTCTCTCGTGCAGGCAGAAGCCCTACTATCTGTTCGGCCAAGTAATTCTCGCAATATCTTGCGCTCAACACGGGCAAACTGAGCGCGCTCGGGCTGCTTTTCGCGAGGTCATACACCTAAACCCGAAGTTCGACCGCGCGTTCGTCGAAACTTGGGCACCCTACTGGAACCCTGCCGATCTGGAACACGAGATCGACGGCCTACGCAGGGCCGGCTGGGATGGGTGAGGTTCCAGTGAATCGTCCCAGATTGCCGGCCGCCAAATGTCGCCTTATGGCTATCAGCGGTAGTTGGAGCACGCCGCTCGGCACGACCGCTTCGCCCCCAACAACAGACATCCAGGATCTAAACGTCTGCTTATCGCAGGAAAGCCGACGTGAATCGCCGCGTCGCGGCGAGACCGGGTTTGACCCAAGGCGGTCCTTTGACGCGAAGGTCGATCCGAGATGAAACGTTACAGTTTTTCTCAATTCTGTGCTGTGATAATTTTTTTTCTCGCGGCCAAAAAATCTGGGAACCCTCAGGTAGAAATTTGCGCCTTCTTGTGACCAATCTGAGGAGATACGCCATGGCCGATGATCTCAAACCAAGAACTTCGGAAAATAATGGGCGACTGTGGGGGGAACGAGCGCATGACTGGGCCGATATTCAGGAGGGTACGGTCCGTCCCGTTTATGAAGCAGTCATTGAGCGCACGGGCGTCCGATCAGGAACGCGATACCTCGACGTTGGCTGCGGAGCCGGAATGGCGGCGCAGATCGCGGCGTCTCACGGCGCCGAAGTAACAGGTATCGACGCGGCGGACGCGCTTCTCGAGATTGCGCGATCACGCGTGCCCGAGGCTGATTTTCAGCAAGGTGATATGGAGGAGTTGCCGTTTGCGGACCAGACTTTCGATGTCGTTACCGGGTTCAACTCGTTCCAATACGCTGGTAACGCCGTTGTAGCTTTAGCTGAAGCCCGACGAGTGACCAAGGCCGACGGTTCCGTTATCATCATGACATGGGGCGATCCCGAAGGTATGGAAGCGGCTTCGCTAGTTGCGGCGATGCGTCCTCTGATGCCACCACCACCACCGGGTGCTCCTGGACCGTTCGCGCTCTCGGACGAAGCAGCATTGCGGCAATTTGCAGCCAATGCCAATCTCGAACCTGTCGAGGTTTTCGACATCGACAGCCCGTTCATCTATGCCGATGAAGCCACCGCAATACACGGTCTCAACTCCTCTGGCGTTGCTGCTCGCGCTATGAAGAACACGAGTGAGCAAGCTGTCACTGAGGCACACGCCGGAGCAATCGCTCCCTTCCGTCAATCTGATGGGAGCTATCGCATTGAGGCTTCGTTCCGCTGCTTGCTTGCGCGGCCCTGACCGCAAGGCGGGGCTGCCCGATGACTGATTTTAATGCGGTGGACGGCTACTACCCCACGGCTTTGCGATGGGCTTATTTCGTGGTCATGGACGAGCCGCGAATGTCGCCTTTTGGCTATCAGGCGGAAGTGCCCAAATGCGCGGATTTGCGACCAGTGTGGGCTCTAAAGGCGACATCGGCCCCCGCCGCTGAGCCAACTCTAGTTTATGAGTACACGACCTAGTCCGGGCCCGGTTCGCCGCCCTCTCCGCGGGCGGCCTCGTCGCGCTCCGAGCGGATGAAATCCGCGGTCAGTCGCGCCATATCGCGGTAGACCGGCAGCGCCGCCGCATCCGCGACCTGGTCGCAAAACTGCGGCACCCATCGCGAAATATGCTGCTCGAGAAATACCGCCTGGGTGCGGCGGCAAGCCGTCACCGCGTCGGGATCGTCGCGTTCCAGCGCCTCGGCCTCGCGGCCGATCAGCTCTTTCATGAACTCGAACTCGACACTGATGTGGTCCGGCATATCCTGAAAATCGGAGCGGTAACGAAAGCCGCAGCTCTCGATGAATGCGGCCACCTTGGCCGTTGCCGCGCCCCACAACGCGCCTTCCAATTGCGCCGATTCGTACGGCGCGATGTGCTTGCCAGGCCCGACGAAGAGGCGCGTGAAGTCGATTCCGAGATCGCGGAGCAGCTCGTCCTCGGAGTCGCCGCGAAACGCCTCGCCCAACTCGACCCCGGCGTTCGAGAGCGCGGCCAGCAATGGCGGGCGGCGGATTTCGCGCCAGAATTCCGGCGTCGGCTCGCTTTGAAAGACCAAGGCCAGGAAGCCGTAGAGGTTGCCGCGCTCCGCAGTCTTGCCGACCCGGTCAGCCTGGTTCGGACGGCCGCTCGTGCGGGTCATCGTTGTCTCGGACCAGTGGATTCTATCCGCTAGGCGGCGGTCACGCGGACCACTGTGTCCATCCAGCGATGCTGGCCGTTGATGGGGTCGGGCGAATTCGGAATGATCCAGTTGGGATGCACCCCGTTGGCCCGCCACCATTTGCGCTCCAGCTCCGGATCGTCGTCCGTACCGGTCGGCGATTTGTTGCCGGAGGCATAGCGGCCATATTCCCAGTGCCCGCAGTGGAACGAGATGGCGATCACGCCCGGCACCACGGCGGGTGTCACATTGACCTTGGTGACCACGTCGCCGATCTCGGAAGCGACGCGAACCAAATCACCGTCGCGGACGCCGATACGCGCGCTGGTCTGCGGGTTAATCCAAGCCGGATTATCGTGATAGATCTCAGTCAGCCACTTGCAGTTCGCGCTCCGCGAATGGATATGCACGTTCACCTTGAAGGTCGTGAGGATGAGCTGGTCGTCGCCCATCAGCTCGTGCTCGGGCACGGCCACATAGGTCGGCAGCGGCGGCAAGCCCTTCTCCTCCATGATCTCGGAGTATAGCTCCAGATAGCCTGACTTGTTCACCTTGTCGGGCTTGTAGCCTTTGTAGACCGCGCCGCCGATCTCTTGCCCGACATAGCCTTTGTAGGCGTTCTTGGTGTGCGCATAGCCCTTCTCGGTCGCCTCCTCCGGGCTCTTGGCCTTGGACTTGGTCCAGTTCCAGTACACGCCCGTGGCCTCGTCGAAGATCACGCCGTCCTTCACGAGCGCTTCGGCCTTCACTTTCTTCTTGTAGGCGTAGTAGGGCGGCTTGGCCTCTGAGTCGTGCCAGACACCTTGGGTCTTCATAAATTCGAAGCCGCCGGCCTCCTTCACGCCAGGGGTCATTTCGCAGGACAGGCGCACGAACTCCTCCTTGGACTCGAAGCCCAAGGGGAAGCCCATGCGCTCGGCGAGCTCGCAGCAGACATCGCCGAAGTCCCGGGTTTCGCCGAGCGGCGGCACGACGGGCTGGCGGATGTAATACTCGGCTACGCCGTTGGGCGAGACCATATCTTCCCAGTCCCAGCGCTCGAGATAGGTGGCGTCGGGCAGGATGAGGTCCGCCAGCGCCGCCGATTCGTCGTAGAACGGACTGACGCAGACCGTGTAGGGAATCAGGCTCTCATCCTTGAGAACGTCGATATTCTCCTGCACGTCGCCGTTCGAATAGACCGGGGCGTAGCAGTACCACATGTAGATCTCGGGCCTGCCGGCGCTGCCGTCCTTGATCATCTTGAGGACGTGATGGCTCATGTGGTGGGTCGGAAGCGCGGCCTGGCCTTTGAAGCCGTCGAGGATCTTCAGCTTCTTGCTTTTCGGCTTCTCCTTCGGCCCCTTGGGATATTTCCAACTGGCGCCAACCGCCTTGCAGCGGCCGCCGGGGTTGTCCATGTTGCCGGTGATCGCGGCCAGCATCTGGATGGCGCGCTCGGCATCGTTGCCGTTGTAGTGGGCCACGGCGCCGCGATAGCTGATCACCACCGCCGGCTTGGTGGTGGCGAACTCGCGCGCGATCGAGCGGATTTTGTCGGCCGCGACGCCGCTGACCTGCTCCGCCCACTCGGGCGTGTATTGGGCGAGGTGGCGTTGCAACGCCGCCACCTTTTGCTCTGTGGTGGCGTGGCGGTCGCGCGTGAACTTGCAGTATTTCAGGTAGGCTTCGCCCTCGCCGCGGTAGAGATCCTCGCTCATGATGACGTTGCACATGGCAAGCGCCACGGCCCCGTCGGCCGCGGGCCTAATCGGCACCCACTCGCGAGACTTGGCGGCCGTGTTCGACAGCCTGACGTCGAAGGTCACCATCGGCACGTTGCGCCCGGCTATCGCTTCCACCAGCCTGTGCGCCACCGGGATGTGGTTGGTGTGCGTCTCCAGGCAGTTGGAGCCGAAGTTCAGAACGAACTTGGTCTTGTCGAAATCCCAGTTGTCGAAGTGCCCGCCCCAGGTCAGCTCCTGGGCGGTCCACTTGCCGCCTTCGCAAATGCTGGTGTGGTTGCCGATCGTGCCGGTGCCGTAGTTCGCCAGGAAGACGCTTTTGATCAGCTTGCTGGAGCTCGCCTTCATACGGCCATAGTGGAACATGAATTTTTCCGGATGACCGTCGTCGCGGAGCGTCTTGAGACGACCGGCCAGTTCGGTCAAGGCCTCGTCCCAGGAGATGCGCTGCCACTTTCCCTCGCCGCGCGCACCGGTCCGCTTGAGCGGATAGAGGATCCGATCCGGATCGTAGACCTGATTGACGCCGGCCTGGCCCTTGGAACAGACCTTGCCGCCGGTCCGGATGGAATTGGGCTGGCCTTCGATCTTGACGAGCCGCCCGTTTTCCACGAACCCGACCGCGGCACAGCGCGTCACGCACTGCCAGCACGCGGTCGGCACGGCCTGACGAGCCTTACCGGTGAGCGGAGAGAAGTCTCGTCCGCCGCGCGCCAATTCATCCGCGGCGACGAGAGCGCTTTTGGTGACCACCGCCGCACCCGCGGCGACGGCACCGAGCTTGAGGAAATCGCGACGAGTTGTCATTGCTCGCTCCTCAGATTCCGACCGGGCCGGTGATTTGCCCGGCGATGACGATGACGTACCGCAACATGACCCCACCCGCCAGGACGAGCACCGGCACGATGAACTCGATCGCTGGATTCGCCCGATAGATCTGGTGGAACAAGAGCCGCGGCGCGATCACGCGCAGCCCGACCAAGGCAGGTATTACAAGCCCGATGCCGACGACGCCGACCCAGAACAGGATGGTCAGGGCGCCGCCCGACATCACGATGTCCACGGCATACTCGGCGCTACCCACCGTGAGCTGGGCGAACATGATGAAGAGGAATATCGCCAAGAGCTC
>JAUVWK010000537.1 GCA_030604165.1 Alphaproteobacteria bacterium
AGACCTGCCCGGCGGCGAGCGCCACCGCCGCGCCGCCCGACGAACCGGCGCAGGATTTGTCGGTGTTCCAGGGATTGCGGGTCTTGCCGAAGACCTCGTTGAAGGTGCTGGCGCCGGCGCCGAACTCGGGCGTGTTGGATTTGCCGATGACGATGGCGCCGTTGGCCTCGAGCTGTTCCACCAACAGGTCGGAGCGCGCCGGCACATAGTCGGCGAAGATCGGCGAGCCGTAGGTGGTTCTGACTCCGGCCACCGGCGTCAGATCCTTGATCGCGATCGGCAGGCCGCCGA
The DNA here is from genome assembly GCA_030604165.1 of Alphaproteobacteria bacterium. Lineage (GTDB taxonomy): Bacteria > Pseudomonadota > Alphaproteobacteria > UBA828 > UBA828 > JAUVWK01. The sequence goes on from JAUVWK010000537.1 coordinate 292, forward strand.
GCCAGCCCGGACTTGGGTCGCTGGGCTGGCCTTGCGCCATGATGCGTTCGGCGTGCGCCCGGGCGCGCTCGATACAGAGCGTGGGCAAGGCGTTGAGAGAGCCGTCCGTCGCTTCGATGCACACGGCCGCCACCTCGACCAGCTCCAGCGGCGAAACCTTGCCACGGCGCAGCAAGGCGACGGCGGCGCTGGCGGAGAGGCGGTGTAGCTCGGTTGCGGCGTCGCGCTCGCCCATGGGCTCGATCCTCGCGTTCGTTGTCCATCGTCACGGAGCATCCGGCGCGCCGCGCTTGTCCGGCCCGCGCGCGGCGAACAAGATAGCATCGCCGGTTTGCGAATGGGGGCGCTATGGAGGAGCGGGCTGGTGCCGTGCATTCTTGCATTGCCATGAGCCGCGCGCTGGCTTATGTCGAGCTAACAAAGCCGGCCCGGGTCGCATGGCGCGGCATGGCAGCAGGGCGTAAGGAGACATGAGACCATGAGCGAACCGGGCCGCATGCATCACGACATGGGCGGTCGGCCGGCGGGGCCGGTGGACCACGGTCAGCACGACCACGTCCTATGGGAGAAGCGCGTCGATGCGCTGTTGATGCTGCTCTCGAACAACACGCGCCGGATCATTACCGTGGACGAATTGCGCCGCGGCATCGAGGAGCTCGGCGCCGAAGCCTATAGCCGGCTGACCTATTACGAGCGCTGGGTCGCCTCGGTGACCCACAATCTGCTGGAAAAGGGCATCATTCGCGCCGACGAGCTGGGCCGCAAGATGGCCGAGATCGAGGCGCGTAGCCCCGAGGCGCGTAGCCGTAAGGAGGCGGGCTGATGGCGCGCTTCGCCGCCGGCGACGCGGTCGCCGTGCGCCGCGCCCATCCGCCGGGCCATCTGCGCACGCCCTATTACATCCGCGGCAAGGCCGGCGTCGTCGAGCGGCTGCTGGGCGAGTTCGCCAACCCGGAAGAGCTCGCCTTCGGGCGCGACGGCCTGCCGCTGCGCCCGCTCTATCGGGTGCGCTTCGCCCAGCGCGAGGTTTGGCCCGATTACGCCGGTGCCGGCGCCGACACCGTCGATGTGGAGATCTACGAACACTGGCTGGAGCCGGCCCGGAAGGCCGGATAGGGAACCCTCATGACAGACCATAACCACGCGCCGCCGCGCGGGCCCAACGGCGGGCTGAGCCACTACCAGACGATGGAGCTCGCGGTCAGCGAGCTGCTGATCGAGAAGGGCCTGTTCTCCGAGCAAAAGCTACAAGGCGAGATCGCGGCGATGGACGCGCGCTCGCCCGAGACCGGCGCCCGCGTGGTGGCGCTGGCCTGGAGCGACGCCGCCTTCAAGGCGCGCCTGCTCGACGACGGCACCGCCGCCTGCGAGAGCATCGGCATCGACATGGGGCCGACCCGCCTGGTGGTGGTGGAGAGCAGCGCGGCGATCCACAACGTCATCGTCTGCACGCTTTGCTCGTGCTATCCGCGCATGCTGCTGGGCCTGCCGCCCGACTGGTACAAGACCGCGAACTACCGCTCGCGCGTGGTGCGCGAGCCGCGCGCGGTGCTGCGCGAGTTCGGCACGGAGCTGCCCGACGACGTGGTGGTGCGGGTGCACGACAACACCGCCGACATGCGCTACATGGTGCTCCCGGCCCGGCCCAAGGGGACGGAAAGCATGGATCGGGAGGCGCTCGCCAAGCTGGTGACGCGCGACAGCATGATCGGTGTGGGGCTGGCGATGACGCCGTGAGGGCGGGGCGTCACCGAGACCTTAGGCTCAATCTTAAGGTTGCCCCGTAGGTATTTGATTTTCTGGGGTTCTGGAAGGCTCTTGATCGAGCCGGTGCCCCTGCCTCAATCCGGCGCGTCCCGCAGCCAGGCCCGCGCCGCCGCGATCTCGGCGCTTTCGAAATAGCGCACCTCGCAGCTCAACAGCGGGTCGAGCACGCGGGTGAGCCACTCGAGCCAGACGCGCTCGCCCACCACCGCGCAATGGCTGATGTCCTTGAGATGGTGGAAGGCGAAACGGACATCGTCGGGGATGATGGAGAGGTTGAAGCCGCCGAGCGCCCTGATCTCTTCCAGCAGCATGATGCGGCCGTGGCGCTCGATCAACGCGCTCATCCGCCCGGAGATCTCGTCGAAATCTTCCTGGCTGACAAAGCCGTCGACCACGAGCTCGGCGATGTTGCTGTCCGGAATTTCACTGTAGGTGATCATGGGGATTGC
>JAUVWK010000184.1 GCA_030604165.1 Alphaproteobacteria bacterium
GACGGAGATGCCGTCCTCAGGCATCCGGGACATGATGAACCGCATCGCCGGCATGGCCGATATCATCAATCTGGCGCCCGGCGAGCCCAATTTCCCGACGCCGCCGCACATCGTCGAAGCGGCCCGCCGCGCCACCGAGGCCGGTCACACCAAATATGTCAGCAACGCCGGCTTGCCCGAGCTTCGCGCGCGGCTTTGCCAGAAGCTGAAGGAAGGCAACGGCGTCAATGTCGGCGTGGACGAGATCGTCGTCACCCATGGCGCGATGGGGGGCCTCTATTCCGCTTTCGTCGCGCTGCTCGAGCCGGGCGACGAGGTGCTGCTGCCCGATCCCTCGTGGCCGAATTTCACCATGATGGCGGCGTTGCGCGGGGCCACGGTGCGCAGCTACCGCGTTAGCGCCGACAACGATTTCCTTCCCGACATTGGCGAACTCGAATCCCTCACGGGCCCGGCGACCAAGCTTATGCTGATCAACACCCCGCTCAACCCGGTGGGTTCGGTGATCCCTCGGCAGCGCATGGCGGCGCTGCTCGACTTTGCCGCGGCGCACGATCTTTGGCTCGTCTCCGACGAGGCCTACGAAGCCCTGACTTATACGGACACATACGTGAGCGCGGCGTCGCTGCACGAGAGGGCGCGCGTCATCGGCGTCTATAGCTTCTCGAAGTCCTACGCCATGACCGGTTGGCGGATCGGCTACATGGTGGCCCCGGCTGCCATCACGCCGCGCCTCGCCGACCTGCAAGAAGCGATGATCTCCTGCGCCAGCGCGCCGGGTCAGTGGGCGGCGCTCGCCGCGCTGGAGGGCTCGCAGAGCGTGGTGAACGAGATGCGAGAGGCTTACGCGGAGCGCCGCCGGCGCGCGCTCGCGGTGCTCGCCGAACACGCGGTAGCGGCCTATCCGCCGAGCGGCGCGTTTTATCTGTGGGTCGACATTCGGCCGGCCGGGGTGCCGAGCCGGCGGTTTGCGACGACGCTGCTCGAGGAGCACCGCGTTGCGGTGGTTCCCGGCCGCGACTTCGGCCCCGGTGGCGAAGGCTATGTGCGGGTCTCGCTCGCCGCCGCGCCCGAGGTTATCGTCGAAGGGCTCGGGCGGTTGGGACACCACCACGCGCGGCTCGAGGCCCAGGCGCGCGAGCGAGCGATTAGGGAGGAAAAGCGATGAGCGATACCCAAGGCGAGGAGAGCTGGCGCGGCAAGGTCGGTAAGCTGAGCCCGCGTGAGATCGACCGTTTCCTGGAGGAGCCCCTGCTCGCGCGCCTGGCGTGCCTGGACGCGAAGGGCTGGCCCTACGCCGTGCCGTGCTGGTACCAGTGGGACGGAACCTCGCTCTGGCTGGTGCCGCGCGCCAAATCGGCTTGGGCGGGTTATCTCGAGGCGCAACCGCGGTGCGCGGTAACGATCGATGAGTCCTCTGCGGCGGAAGAGGCCGCCGAGGCTGGCGTGCAACGCCGCTTCGTGGCGCAATGCGAAGCGACCATCATCGAGCGGCCGAACGTCGGCGGGCGCTGGGTTGAGATCGCCCGCACGATGTCGGTACGTTATTATGGCGAGAACGGTCCGCGCTACCTCGAGCCCACGATGCGCTGGAAGCGCTGGCTCGTGCGGCTCGACCCGGTGAAGGTCTGGACCTGGCAGGGCATTGCCTGGCCGAAGCGCTATCTCGAGGGCGACGCCGTCGCCGAGTGACCGCCCTAATAGTTGAGTATGCCGTCATGCGGCCTTACCTGCTCATCTACCGCTTTATCCTGGTCAACGTGATCGGCTTTGCCCTGCTCGCCATCGCGGCGCTGCAAGGTTGGGTCGGTGATCTGCTCGCGGCCGATGTCACCAACCTCGTGATCGTCATCTTCGCGGTGTTCGTCGTCGGCCTGGTGATCTGCTCGCAAAAAATCGTCGAGACGAGCTTGCATATCGACCGGCTGAAACGCGCGGCGCCGGATCGACCCGAGCTTACCGGCAGCTATTTCGATGGCCCGCCCGAGCTGCTGGCCGAAGCGCTCAAGTCGAGGCTGTTCAGCCGCATCGCGGTGGTGCGGCAGTTCGCCAGCGCGCTGGTGGTTCTCGGTCTGGTCGGCACCGTGATCGGCTTCATCATCGCGCTCTCCGGCGTCACGGCCGACGACGCCGGCGACGTGAGCACCGTGCGCCCCATGATCTCGACCCTGATCAGCGGCATGTCGGTGGCGCTTTACACCACCTTGGTGGGCGCGCTCTTGGGCCTTTGGCTCACGGTCAACTACCGCATCCTCTCGACCGGGACGGCAACGCTCTATGCTGAGATGCTGACACGCAAATGGAAGAGTTTGACGACGATAGCGGGACCATCTTCCGCGATGTGACCCTGCTGGCGCTCTCCGGCTTCGTCGCGATGGTCGTGATGTTGATCCCCTTCATCAACCCGACCGCCGAGGTCGAGCTGGAAACCAGCGCCAGCGAGCCCGGCAATGTGATCGTCGAGATCCACTGGCCGCCGGAGCTGGATGCCGATGTCGACCTTTGGGTCAAGGCGCCGGGCGACATCCCGGTCGGCTATTCCAACAAAGGCACCGCACTGGTCAACCTGCTGCGCGACGATCTGGGCCAATTCAACGACCTCACGGACGCCAACTACGAGGTCACCTACAGCCGCGGCATTGTCGCCGGCGAATGGATCGTCAATGTCCATGCCTTCCGCATGGACCTCGAGCGGCCGCCGCCGATCCTGGTCCGCACCGTGGTCAGCGTCATGCGGCCCGATTTCATGCGCCCGGTGCAAATCCTGGAGAAGCAAGTCGGGCTCACCCGGCTGGGCCAAGAGCGCACGGTGTTCCGCTTCACGCTCAACGCCGAGGGCAAGCTCGTGCGCGGCAGCACCAGCAATCTGCAGCGGCCGCTGGTGATCGACCCGGATGGCTAATCTGCACTTCACCTTCGCCGGCTTCGCCCTGCTGTTGGTGGCGCTTGGGGCGGTCACGGTGTGGTCGCGTCGGCGCGCGTTTTGGAAGTCCATCGCGCTCGCGCTCGTCATTCTCGCCGTGCCGCTCGGCTATTTCGCCTATGTCGACCTGCTCGCCAAGCCGAAGCCGATGCGCCTGGAATTTCGAGACTTCGGCGAGACCGAGGTGATCTCCGCCGTGCTCAAGGAGGGCGAGGCGATTTACCTGTGGCTGAACGTCGAGGGCGAACCGCGCTATTATGAGATGGCGTGGAGCGAGGGGGTCGCGCTCGAGCTGCAAACCGCGATGCGCGAGGCCCGACGCACCGGCACGGGCGTTGGCATGCGCCTGCAGGAGCTGGTCGAGGGAGACTTCGAGGGCTCGGCAGAACAGCGCCCGGCGCAGAAATTCTACGCCCTGCCCTACCCGGCGCCGCCCGAGAAACGGCGCCCCCTCGAAAGCCCGAAATGGGAGATGTAGCGATTAGCGGTTCTGCTCCAACAGATAGGCTCTGACCGGAGCCAGGCTGGCCTGCGGGTTCTCGACGAACATCTCGTGCCCGACGCCGTCGATGACGACCATTCTGGCGTTTGGAAAATATTTCATCTGCTCGCGTTGGAACGCGGCGCCGAGGATGGCGTCGCAAGAGCCCACGAGGAACAACACTTCCCTTGCGAACGCCTGCACGCCGCCGACAAAGCTGAAGCGCTGCCCTGCCTCGCCGCTGGGATAGGTCTTCTTCACCTCAAAAAACGCCCCGCTCCCGAGTCTCCAGTGTCGCAAACCCTCCAGGGTCGTTTCCCGGTCGCAGAAGTAGCCCCCCATGGGGTGCCCCTTCCCTGCAAAGGCGCCAAACGCCTTGCCCACGAAGTAGTCGCCTTTGGCGTGCTCATCGGGCCCGGCGTAAAACCGAGATTCAAGCCAGCTTCCGGTGGCGTGCAAGACGAACCTCGCCCCGAATGGGAAGGTGAAATCGAGGTGGTCCGCCATCTCACTGGTGAGGGGTCCGGGCGCCGCAAGAACGACTCCCGCCACCTTGTCCGGATGGCGCCCGACATAGCTCGCAACGAGCATGCCGCCAAAGGAGTGCCCGATCAAATTGACCGGCCGCCCCCGACCGTAGCGCTCGACTAGGGCGTCGAGATCGGCCAGATAAGCCGCGAAAGTCAACTCATCGTCGTCGACGCGCGGCGATAGGCCGGTGCCGCGCTGGTCGTACAAAACGACGAAATATTCGTCGCCGAGCGCCTTGACGGGCAGCAGGCTGCGGTAGTCCCAACCGGGTCCGCCATGGACGACGATGACGGGCGCGCGTTGCGGATCGCCAACGGTTTCGGCGTGCAGGACGACGCCGTCGAGGGTGACATGCGGCAGGCTCGGATCCTGCGCGACGGTCTGCGCCACTTCATAGCCGTTCGATGCGACACAGCCGCCGACCAGGATAGCGAGCGCGGCAACGATCGGGATAGAACGCCAGCGCACGAGCGCACCTCTTACGTTTCGTTCCAAACGCGGGCAACGACAACCCGAAGCTCCCGTCGGTCCACGCTAGCGTGATCATAAAGGCTGGTGCCGCTAGCGACGACCGAAACTGAGTTGGCCAAGTGAAAGAGACGGTTTTGGACCCCGCTACCCCGGGGCGGCTGGAGCCAGGCTGGCCTTCGGGTTCCTCGGCGGAGATTGGCCGAGAGTGCCTATTTCGCCGAGGGAAAGACAACCCGAATTCGTTCACATACCAGAGGCATGTCAAGGCTTGGAACCCGATTGAGCGTGCGGCATTCATCGGCGTAATAGGCCCAGCTCGCCTTGCGCCAGGTTTCTAGAGTAGGCCCCCACTCGCCGTAATCGCGTGCGAATTGCTCGTCTATTTGGTCAAATGGCCGGACCGCAAGCGAAACGGTTTCGAAGACGCAAACTGGCTCCCCCCGGCCATTCAGGAGGATACTAAGATCACCCTCGGCGGGCGGCTTTTCTCCGCTTGCTTCATATTTCCACAACAGCGACGAGGTGGCGGTTTTGTGTCCTGAGAGTATCAGGCGCGCCCCTTCGTCGGCGCTTGCATCGGAATTACCCACGCGGGCAACGTCGTACCACCGCGCTTGCGCATCTTTGGGGTCATCGGCATGACGAAGGAAGTCGGTCCAAAAACGCTGAACGACGGACGACATCGTATCGGCACCTGTCGTCATACGATTTTCCACTTTCTGCTTGCTCGAGCTCAACGCCGATCCACACCAGAAACGGTGGCCCATTGGACCACCGTTTCCCTGTGGAACCGTGCCGCTAGCGCGGCTCGATCAAGCAGCCCGCCGGCGCCGCCGGCCGCGCTTGGACCGGGGCTCGCTATGGGACGCCTTGGTCTTGGCCTTGCCCCTGCCGCCGCCCCTGCCGTCCGGCGCTACCTGATTGAAACGAACCGGAGCGGGCTCTTCTCCGATCACCGTCAGCCGGCATCGGATCAGGCGCTCGATGTCGCGTAGATAACCGCGCTCGGCCGGGTCGCAGAACGAGAACGCCACCCCGTCGGCGCCGGCCCGCGCCGTGCGCCCGATGCGATGGACATAGCTTTCCGGCTCGTTGGGAAGCTCGTAGTTGATGACATGGGTGACGCCGTCGACATCGATGCCGCGGGCCGCGATATCGGTCGCCACCAGGACCCGCGCCTCGCCGGTGCGGAAGCGCTTGAGGGCGCGCTGCCGGGCCCCTTGAGATTTGTTGCCATGGATCGCGTCGGCGGCGACGCCGCATTTGCCGAGCTGCTCGGCGACGCGGTTGGCGCGGTGCTTGGTGCGCGCGAACACGAGCACCCGCGCCAGCGCGGGATCGTCGAGGATGCGGGCGAGCAAGGCCCGCTTGCCGGCGGCGGCGACGTGATAGATGCTCTGCTCGATGTGCGCCACCGGTGTGGCCTGGGGCGTCACCTCGACGCGCACCGGATCCCTTAGGATCTCGCCCGCGAGGCGCGCGACTTCGCCCGGCATGGTGGCGCAAAACAACAGCGACTGGCGTGTCTTTGGCACGGCCGACGTGATCTTCCGAACGTCGCGCACGAAGCCCATATCGAGCATGCGGTCGGCCTCGTCGAGAACGA
>JAUVWK010000292.1 GCA_030604165.1 Alphaproteobacteria bacterium
CCATGCAGCCGCCCACGATCTGGTCCACCAGCGAGCGCGGCTTGGACGAATTGCCGCGGCCGAGAAAGCCGAAATTGATCGGCCAGTGCTCGGCCGCCTGGAGCATGCGCGCCACGTTCCAGGCGCCGCCCGAATCGATACCCACCGTGATCGGCCCGAGCGAGCCGCCCAGCATGGTGGTGAGGCCGCTCGAGATGGCGTGCTCGCAAAGCTGGGCGCTGTCGAAGTGGACATGGACGTCGATGCCGCCCGGCGTGGCGATCAGGCCCTCGGCGTCGCGCACCGTGGTGGCCGCGCCACACAACAGGTCGCGGTCGACGCCGTCCATGATCGCCGGATTGCCGGCCTTGCCGACACCGGCGATACGGCCGTCCTTGATGCCGATGTCGCCCTTGACGATGCCGAGCACGGGGTCGATGACGACGGCGTTCGAGACCAGCATGTCGAGCGAACCGGCGGCGCTGTCGAGGCCGGCCACCAGGCCGATGCCGTCGCGCAGGGTCTTGCCGCCGCCGTGCAGGCATTCGTCGCCCGGCACGGCGTGATCGTGTTCGATCTCGGCCAGCAGCGCGGTATCGCCGAGCCGCACCGCGTCGCCCGTGGTCGGGCCGTACAAGGCCGCATAATGCTCGCGCGTGATCTTCACCATGGCTCAGGCCCCCTTGAAGCCGCGTTCGCGGGCGCGGCGCAGCGCCGCTTCCTTGGCTTCCGGCGAGCGCCGCGAGCCGTTGGTCAGGCTGTTGAGACCGAACATCTCGCCCGAGCCGCCAAAGGCCACCAGCGTGACCTCCTTGGCGCCGCCGGGCTCGAAGCGGAGCGCCGTGCCGGCGGGCACATCCAGATGCATGCCGTAGGCCGCGGCGCGGTCGAACTCGAGATGGCGGTTGGCCTCGAAGAAATGATAATGGCTGCCGACCTGGATCGGGCGGTCGCCGGTGTTGGTCACCTTGACGGTCGCGGTTTCGCGCCCGGCATTGAGCTCGATGTCACCCTTGGCGGCAATGATTTCGCCCGGCACGATTTGATCCTGCTTGGCCAGCTTCTTCTTGCCCGGCCGGATCGGATCGTGGACCGTGACCAGCTTGGTGCCGTCCGGAAAGGTCCCCTCCACCTGAATCATCGGCGCCATCGCCGCGACACCCGGCATGACGTCGTCGGTGGTGAGCAGCTCGGCGCCGAAGGCGATCAGGTCGGCGACCGAGCGTCCGTCGCGGGCGCCCTCGAGGATTTCGTCGCTGATCAAGGCGATCGCCTCGGGGTGGTTGAGCTTGACGCCCCGGGCGCGGCGCTTGCGCGCCAGCTCGGCGGCGCTGAAGATCTGTAGCCGCTCAATCTCGGTCGGTGTCAATAACATCGCTCCTCCCCGTTCTCGTTGGCGCCGAACGGCGCTTCAGTTGGCGAACAGCCGCTCGTCCTGGCTCTCGTGACGCATGATGGCGACATCGGCGAGCGGCGTATAGCTGTGCGCTTGTTCCGGCGCCGGCAGCGGCGTGCGCAGCGCGGCGACGATCCAGGCGCGCGCCGCGCCCAGCAGGCGTTGGCCATCCAGGTGACCGATCAAACCGAGGCGCAGCGCCGCCGCCAGCAGCGCCACCGCGAGACCATGGGCGCTGACCGCGAGCGCCTGATCCAGCGTCAAGCCGACGCCGCGCAGCACCAGGCCCTGCACGGTCGCCAAATGGCCCGGCGCGTCGCCGCCGCGCACCAGCGCGCGGTAGGCCGCGGCGTGGGGCGTCTGCAACTTGGCATGAACCGAGAGCACCGCCGCGCCGGCCCGGCGCGAGCCCTCGCGCAGCTCGCGCGGCAGCGTCATGGCGTCTTGCAGCCGGTCCACCGCCGCCAGTGCGTCCAGGTCGGTTCCGGCCTGGTGGGCCGCCGCCAGAAAGGCCCGATCGGCCGTCGCCCAGCGCTCGCACAGCTGACCCTCCAGGAAACGGCCCAGCTCGGCGGCGTCGCGCACTTGCGCGTCGTGCAACAACGTCTCCAGGCCCATCGAGAAGGCGACCGCGCCGCTCGGAAAGAAGCTGTCGCCATGCTGCAAGGCGAGCAGCAGGGCAGCCGGGTCCTCAGGCTTCGACGATACGGACACGGCCGTCATCCAGATAGGGCGCGAGACGCTCACGGTAAGCCTTCTCCGGTCCCTCGAGGGCGACCCGGAGACGCGGCCCGGCGAAGGCGATGCGCCAATGCAGATTGCCGGCGAAATAACCGAGCTCCAATGCCGCCGGCAGGTCCCGTGGCGCCAGGTCGAGCCAGCGCAGCGCGCTCAGCCGCACCACGATCGCCCGGCTTTCCGAGAGCAGCAGAATCGAGCCGTCCTCCAGTTGCTCCGAGCGCGCCAGCGCCACGGCGCAATCGGTGCCTTGGTCGGTGCTCACCCGCAGGCGCTTGCGCAGCCGGTCGCCCGGCTCGAGGGTGATGGTCTCGACGGCGCCGGCGTGGCGCAGGTCGTGCAACCTCTCGGCCAGGCCGGGATCGTCGAGCTGGCCGACGATGGTGTTCAGGCGCAGCATCGGCATTTCGAAATGTCCGTGGCGAACGCCGGCGGCCGCCCCACATAGCCGCGGGGCACGCATTGCCGGCCAGCGGGGTTTCCGCCGGCCGGCAACACGGTTCGCGCTTCGCTGTGGCTCCGGTTCTTGCTTATGACGCCGCTCGCCGTCTCGCGGACCCAGGCGTTGTCGCCGCGCTCTACTCGGCCGCCATCTTGGGCGCCGGGATGCCATCCACCGGGCAACCGGACACGCCGATGCTCTCGCGCGTGATCGCCTCGACCTGTTCCTGCGCCTTTTTGGGATCGTTCACCCAGGTGCGATAGAACTCGAACGGGCATTCGGCCACGCCCTTGTCGCCGTCGCCCGAAGCGAAGACTCCCGTGTAACCGCGGTGAACCAGCTTGAACAGGTGGTTCTGCGCCTGGTCGTTGGCCCGTGCGTCGCGGATCTGGGAAACGGAAAGCTGCGCGTACTGAATGCCGTTCTCCTCCTCGCCGCACTCGCCGAGCGTCCGGCCGTCGAAGCCGACGATCGCCGAATGACCGAAATAGGTGTAGACGCCATCGTTGCCGGCGGCGTTGGAAACCGCGACGTAGCAGCAATTGGCCCAGGCCATGGCCTTGGCCATGATTATCTGCTGTTCCTTGGCCGGATACATGTAGCCCTGACAGCGCACGATGAGCTCGGCGCCCTTGACCGCGCAATCGCGCCAGATCTCCGGATAGTTGCCGTCGTCGCAGATGATCAGGCTGATCTTGAGCCCCTTGGGGCCGGTGCTGATATAGGTGGTTTCCCCGGGATACCAGCCCTCGATCGGGCACCAGGGCAGGATCTTGCGGTATTTCTGGACGATCTCGCCCTCGTTGTTCATCAGGATGAGGGTGTTGTAGGGGTTCTTGTTGGGGTGATCCTCGTGCTTTTCGCCGGTCAGCGAAAACACCCCCCAGGTATTGGCTTCCCTGCACGCCTTGGCGAAGATATCCGTCTCCGGGCCCGGAATATCCGACGCCGTCTCGAACATCTCCTTGCGGTCGTACATGATGCCGTGGGTGCTGTATTCCGGGAAGATGGCCAGATCCATGCCCGGCAAGCCGATCTTGGCGCCGACGATCATGTCGGCGATGCGTTGGGAATTTTCGAGAACGTCTTGGCGCGTGTGCAGACGTGGCATCTTGTACTGGAAGACAGCGACGCCCGCGGTATCCGGACTGCTAACAATATCACCGTGCCTCATTACGATTTCCTCCTTCGTTGATCCCTCGACGGGGCTTTGACCCCTCGACGGGGCTTTGGTTCTGCGGCTCGAAGGGTCCGGATGGACGTCAAACTCGCCGTCGTCGCCATTGTGCCTTTTTGTGTTCGGCAGAAAATCCAGTCTATTTACAAGATTCGTCAGGTGCAACGTTCGCCCGCCCGTCGATCGCTCACGCCCGGTCGACGATGCCGCCCCTTGCGCCGAGCAAGGCGGGAGATCAGGCGATCGTGTCAATGGCGGGGACGACAACCTTGTCTCGTAATTTCCGAACAGGGTGAAGTCGACCAGGGTGAAGCACCGTTTACATGAGGCCCGCTGGAAGCCTACCTCATCGGGCGCAAGGCCGCTCGTGCCGCCACTCAGCGCACCGCCATGGCGCTTTGGCAAAAATTACTGATCTCTCTGGCGACGCGGTTCGCCTTTATTTGCCCTTTGGCCGGAACTGGTGGCCCTACGTTGCCCGGCGAATAGGCGAAAACCCGCGCAACGCGATCCTGGTCGCGCGCGCGATCATGGCCGGGTGAAGGGTGAGCGGCGCGGCCGCGGCGCGACGATCAGGGTTTCGCGCCCGGTCTGGTGGTCGTCTTCGGGGTCGTGGTCGTTTTCGGGGCCGTGGTCGTCTTGGTCGTTTTGGTCGTCTTGGTCGCCGTGGCCGCCTTGGCCGCCTTGGCCACCTTAGCCGCCTCTTCC
>JAUVWK010000225.1 GCA_030604165.1 Alphaproteobacteria bacterium
ACAGCGACACGGATGGCTACACGGTCATTGCCACCACCACCACCGCCATCGCCGTCAGCGATATCGAGATCGTGGCGTCGGGCGCACAGGCATAAGCCGAACGCCTTTGCGCTCGGCCGCTCACATTCTGAGCGGTGTGAAGGCGAGGGCCGCGTCCCGTACCGCGTCACGCTCCTCGTCGGGCAAGGGAATCAGCCCCTTATCGGTGAGATAGCCGTACGGCCCCGCCGCCTCCTCGTCGGTGAAGGCGTCGATGAAGGCCTCGATGCCCGGAATTACGCCGACATGGGCGTTTTTCACGTAGAAATACATCGAACGCGAGACCGGATAGCTGCCGTCAGCAACCGTATCGAGCGTGGGCTCGACGCCCTCGACCAGGCTGCCCTGCACGCGGTCGCGGTTTTGATCGAGGAAGCTGAAGCCGAAGATCCCGACCGCGCTCGGATTGGCGTTCAGCTTTTGCACGATCAGATTATCGTTCTCGCCCGCCTCGACATAGGCGCCGTCCTCGCGGATGGCGTGGCAGATCGCCTTGAACCGCATTTTGTCCGACTTCTTCAACGCCGCCGAGTCGGGAAAGATCTTGCAGCCGCCCTCCATGGCCAGCTCCACGAACGCATCCCGGGTGCCGGAGGTGGGCGGCGGCCCCAGCACCTCGATCTTGGCATCGGGCAGCGCGGCGTCGATGTCGCGCCAGCGGCGGTGCGGATTGGGCACCAGCGCGCCGTCGATGGGAACGTCCTTGGCCAAGGCCAAAAACACCTGGGCGAGCGTGAGCGCCAGGCGCGGCGATTTACGTGAATTGGCCAGAACGATGCCGTCGTAGCCGATCTTGACTTCGGTGATCTCGCTGACCCCGTTCTTCAAGCAGTGCGCCACCTCGGACGCCTTGATGCGGCGCGAGGCGTTGGTGATGTCGGGATGAGCGACACCGATGCCCGTGCAAAACAGCTTCAAGCCGCCGCCCGTGCCGGTGCTCTCGACGACCGGCGTCTTGAACCAGGCGCCTCGCCCAAACTCCTCGGCCACCGCGGTGGAGAACGGATAGACGGTGGATGAGCCGACGATACGAATTTGATCGCGCGCTTGGGCGGTGGCGGTGAGCGCCGCTGCCGCGGCGATGGCGAGAGCCGCGGCTAGGGCGAACGCGAGCGATTTTCTGATCAAGATCCTCTCCTTCGAATCCTTGGCCATGGAACCATGCCGGCGCGCAAGTTACCGCTCACTCCGCGACGGTTTTGATACGGGTTGATGACAGTTCGGTGACAATGGAAATGTGGTGCGGTCCTAAGTAGGCGCTAATTGTCCTAATTTCGAAGGCCAGCTATCTGAAACTCGGGTGGCTAATGCGAGAGCCGCTTGAGCAGCTTCGAGAGGGGCCGCGCGAAAAAATTGCGGCGGGCCAAGAGCGCCTGTGGGCTTGGTATCAAGATATGAAACTGCGTGAAACCTTAGACGCCATTCTCGCCGGAAGGGACGTCGTTACCACGGAGAGTTCACCGCAATCGGAACAACATCAGGAAACGCGTCGCCAATTAGTGGGCTCAACTGATCCGCAATATGACGTTCCACACCGTCCCGGTTGTTTGCCGACACGGATGCCCAGGTAACGCGCAGGACGCCATATTTCTTGTAGGCGAGAACTTTTTTGTCCGCGCGGTGCGCTGTTAGGCGAGCTTTGATATCGCCCTGGCCGACCCGTACAACCCGGCTTGAGTTGCCATCGTGCCATATGATGTAAACCCCGGCGGCGGTGACATTTGAAATATTGACCGTTTCGAAGGAACACCAGTTCGTCCCCTTGTCACACTTAATCCATTTTATCTGTAACACTAAGGGCATCCTTTACGGCTGGGATGGTTCGGTGGTTAGGGCGTCCTAGTAAACCAGCTTGAAACTGCTCTCTCATATCTGAAGCCACGGTTTGCCGCTAGGAGCGTGCGGCCTCGGTTGGCCCTGTGCGATGGCCGGCCATCGCGAGCCGTGCGCAACGCCGTCCGAAAGCCTTGGCAAGCCGTCCCTATGAGCCATTATTACCGCTCCTTGGTACTACGCATGCACGAATGATATTTGCCGAATGCTTTTCCTGCTCGGGATGCGAACCGCCAGCCCCGATCAAAAATACTCGTTCCGGTCTCCTCACGGGAGACCACATAGCCGATAATTTTTATAGTCGCGTGGCAACGCCCGCTTGACAAGCCGCCGCGCAAGACAATATTTAACCACATGGTTAATCATTCAGCGACGTCCTTGGACAGCACATTCTCGGCGCTTTCCGACCCCACGCGGCGGGCGATCCTGGCCCGGCTCGCCGAGGGGGAGGTGTCGGTGTCGGACTTGGCGGCGCCGTTCGCGGTGTCGTTGCCCGCCATCTCGCGTCAATTGCGCGTCCTCGAAACCGCCGGCTTGATCGCGCGCCGCAAGGACGGGCGCGTCCATCATTGCCGCCTGAAGGCCGAGCCCATGCGCGAGGCGGTGGCTTGGATCGAGCGCTACCGACGCTTTTGGGATGAGCAATTCGAGGCGCTGGCCGAATATCTAAAACGGACCGAAGAAGAGGAGAAAAACCGATGTTGAAGGCGCAAACCATGGAAGACTGCGGGCTTGAGATGCGTCGCGTTTTTCAAGCGCGCCGGGAAACCGTCTTCCGCGCCTGGACGGACCGGGACGAGCTGGCGAACTGGTGGGGACCTAAGGGTTTCACGGCCCACATCGACACCTTCGACCCGAAGCCCGGCGGCGCCTACCGCATCGACATGCGTTCGCCCGAAGGCGAAAGCCATTGGCTCCATGGCAAATTTCGCGCCGTGGAGCCGCACGAGCGGCTGGTGCTGACTTGGATTTGGGAACAAGGCGCCATGGCCGGTCACGAAATGCTGGTGACGGTCGAGTTCGCCGCGCTCGACGGTGCGACCGAGATTCGACTACTCCATGAACGCTTGCCCAGCGAAGCGGCCCGCGAGGCTCACAACGAGGGCTGGAGCGGCTCGTTCGAATGCCTAACCGATTGCCTGGCGGCCACCTGAGGCCGTAGGGACGGACGGTCGACCCGATTGCCTGCCCGCTCGGTCATGGCGAGCATCGGTGAGAGCTTTGATTTATTTGGTTTTTTAGCGTGGTTGGTTTCTTAACGTGGAGGGGGAAAGAACGATGACAGAGGTTGTTTTGCACGGCTTCGCGGGGAGCACCTATGTGCGCACCGTACGGCTCGCCTGCGAGGAGAAGGGCGTGCCTTATGCCGTCACCGAATTGGCTTTCGGCTCCGACGAACACAGAGCGCTTCACCCGTTTCTCAAAATGCCGGCCATGGTGCACGGTGACGTGCACTTGTTCGAGGCTATCGCCATCGCCCGCTATGTCGATGAGGCCTTCGACGGCCCGCCCTTGCAACCGGCGGAGCCGGTGGCGCGGGCGCTGATGACCCAGTGGATCAGCGCCATCGTCGATTACGTATACCCGGTGCTGGTGCGGGGCCTGGTGCTGCCGCGCCTGGTTTACCCGTCGCGCGGCACACCGGTGGATGAAGCCGCGCTGAAGGCCAATTTGACCGAGGTGGCGTATCAACTGAGCGTGCTCGACGGCGCTTTGCGGGAAAGTCCCTATTTCGCCGGCAACGCGCTCAGCCTGGCCGATTTGTTCGCCGTGCCGATCCTGGCCTATGTGGCGGCAACGCCGGAGGGCAGCGCGGCGCTCGAGCGTTGCGCGGCCGTCGCCCGCTGGCAAGAGACCATGGCGGCGCGCCAGAGCTTCGGCGCGACACAACCCCAATTAGCGGCATAGCGGGCCCAATTGGCGGCATAGCGGGCCCAATTGGCGGCGAAGCGGGCGCAACAAGAAAATAGGGGCGTCAAGCGCGGCCCGCCGCTGGACCCGATGGGTCCAGCCAAGGCTGCTCCTGACGCCCCTGGAGCGATCGGCTCCAAGTTCGGGAGCGATCGACACCGGCCCGCGCGGCAGTATTCCGCGTCCCGCCGCGAGGCGCCGATCAGGGCCCGTAACCGGATTGCTCCGCCCGCCCGAATCTGCCCGGAACCGAATGGCCGCGCGCTCCGCCAAGCTCACGACCACCGACGACTTAGGCACGCCGGCGCGACCTGCTGGAACCCCTGTGCGGTCGGTCCCTGGGAGGACCCGACCAACCGCACGCGGCGGGACCGTCCCTGGAGACGGATAGAGCCGCCGACGAGGCCGAAACCAGAGCTTAGGAAAGCTCTCGTGTGACCCCGCATATGGGTCTGGCGCGCGCCTAAAGCGCCACCTATCACCGGGCTCGCGGCCACCATGGCGGCGCCGACAAGCCCGGCGGGGCAGACCCGCTACATGACGAGCGGACCCTGTGGGAAACCGCAAAGACAACCGCGCGGTCCTGAAATCGACGCCCCTCGGGGCTCTATCCAACACCCCACCGGCTGAACCACGGACGGCTCCCCCACTCCCGTGGACCCGGTCATGATTCGACGAAATGCCGGTAGTTGCAATAAAAACCGAAGGCGACCAAACAAAAAGTTGGGGATAACTTAGAGTAATGTTTCACAAGTTATGTATTGATTATCCACAATTTTATCCACAGCGCGCTTTTGAACAATAGATAATCGCACGCTCCCAGCTATTTACCCGGATAACGTTCGTGCGCGCACGAAATCGCCGGCACTTAGACTTAGAAAACAAAGCAGCCTCAATAATTCCGATTGGCCAGCGTGCCGCCCTTGAAGCGCCTGACGCAGCGCCTGAGGCCGCGCCTCTAAATGACTTCGACCTCAATGAAAATCACGTCGTCGGTCGAGCTCGGATTGATCACATCGTGCTCCACGCCGACGTTGCGGAAATAAGGCGTGCCGAGGCTCAGTTCGATGGTCCGCTCGCCGTCCGGCTCTTTCAACAGGAGCTGGCCGTCGGTCACCGGAACCACGACATAGTCGTACTCGTGCCGATGCCATCCGGTAGCCTCGCCCGGCTTGAAATGCCATTGCGTCACGCGCACCCGCTCATTCTCGATCAACCGTGTCGGCGTCGCCTCGGTCATGTTGTCCTCCCGATCCGCTTGTTTGGCTCGTGCAAAACTCTCAGGTTTCAAGATTCTCAGTTTCCGGGGCCCGAGACAAGCGTAGCCGTGGGCCGGAGCCGTTCAAACCGCTCCTTGGTACTAGTCGTCGCGCCGGGGCGGCTCCAGCAGACCCAGGCTATGCCTGTCGATGGCCACGCTTTTCACCAGGGCATA
>JAUVWK010000415.1 GCA_030604165.1 Alphaproteobacteria bacterium
ACTGCCCTGCGCCAGCTAACAATGGAGTCCTACGCTCTCACATCCACATTGAGAGCATTTCGGCGTATCGATTCCATGACATAACTCAATAATGCCCGGTTAATTCACGGCCCGAGGATGGCGTCCCGAATTTCTTCTAACCTTCCCCGGGCATGACGCGTATAGCCGTAACCTGCTGAGAAAAATAAGTGTTTTCATCTCGACGAATTATTTGGCAAAGAAAATGTAAAGATCTCGCCATTGGACCTTCGGAAAATCGCCTCCGGCGCGGGAAATCGCGCCACGACGGCCCATCGGGGAGGGGCGGCAAAGAGCGCGCGATCGGGTTATCATCGTGGTCGGGGCAAGCGGGCGAGAGGCGGGGGGCTTTTGTGCAAGGTAAGATCTGTTTGGTGACCGGCGCGACCGATGGCATCGGCCGCGTTACGGCGCAAGCGCTGGCGCGGCAAGGCGCCCAGGTTATCGTCGTCGGCCGAAACGCGGAAAAGGGCAAGCGGGTCGTCGCCGGCCTGCGGCGCGAAGCCGAGAACGAGCGCATCGATTTCGAGCTCGCCGACCTCTCTTGCCAGGCTGATATCCGCGCCCTGGCCCGTCGCCTCGATGAGAAGCTGCCCCGTCTCGACGTATTGGTGAACAACGTCGGGGCTTTTTTCTACCGCCGTGCCCTCAGCCGCGACGGCATTGAGATGACCTTGGCGCTCAATCATCTCGGCTACTTTCTGCTGACGGGCCTGCTTCTCGGCCTTCTCAAGCGAAGCGCCGCCGCGCGCATCGTCAACGTCGCCTCGGCCGCGCATAAGGGGCCACAAGTGAATTTCGACGATCTCCAGGGCGAGGCACGCTATCGGGGTTGGCGCGCCTATCAGCAATCCAAGCTCGCGAACCTCCTGTTCACCTATCGGCTGGCGGAACGGCTTGGCGATTCGGGCATCGTGGCGAACTGCCTTCACCCGGGCTTCGTCGCCACTCGGTTCGGCCACAACAATGGCGGATTGGTGCGCCTTGCTCTGGTGATCCTGCAGAAGTTGGCCGCGATCAGCGAGCTGGATGGCGCCCGCACCAGCATCTATCTGGCGAGCGATGACGAGGCCGCTACGGTGAGCGGTCGCTACTTCGATAAATGCAAGGCGGTCGAGAGCTCGTCGCCGTCGCGCGATAAGGCGGCCCAGGAGCGTCTCTGGGAGGTCAGCGAACGACTGACGTCCTACAGCTATCCGTCCTAACTTGCGCCATCGGCTTCGCTGTTTGAGCGCCGCAACGCCTGGAGGCGCCGCTCCCAATCGAGGGCGGTGCGCACGATGTAGTCGAGATCGTCGTGTTTGGGCCGCCAGCCCAACACTTCGCGAATGCGCTCGGTTGCCGCGACCAGCTCCGCCGGATCGCCCGGCCGGCGCGCGCCCTCGTCCACCCGCAGCGGCGCGCCCGAGACGCGCGCGACGGCCTCGATCACGTCGCGCACGCTGAAGCCGTGGCCGTAGCCGCAATTCAGGACCACCGAACCCTTGCCCGAAACGAGGTAGTCGAGCGCTGCGAGGTGAGCGGCCGCCAAATCATCGATGTGGATATAGTCCCTGATTCCGGTCCCGTCCGGGGTCGGGAAATCGGTCCCGAAGATCGTGACGCTCTCATGCATGCCCAGCACCGTCTCGCAGGCCACCTTGATCAGATGCGTGGCCTTCGGGGTCGCCTGGCCGATACGGCCGGCGGCATCGGCACCGGCGACATTGAAATAACGCAGGCTGACATGACGAAACTCCGAGGCGGCCGCGTAGTCCACGAGCACCTGCTCCGTCATCATCTTGGAGGTGCCATAGGGATTAATCGGGGCAAGCGGCGCGGTTTCCGGCACCGGCAGTTGCGTCGGCGTGCCGTAGACGGCGGCGGTCGACGAAAAGACGAAGCGCTTGACCCCGGCACGGGCGCACTGACCCAACAAGTGGATGCTGTTGGCCGTGTTGTTGCTGAAAAACTTGAGCGGCTCCGCCACCGATTCCGGGGCCACGATGAAGGCCGCGAAATGAAGCACCGCGTCGAACCGCTCGGCCTCGAAGAGCGCCTCCAGGCGCTGATGATCGGCGAGGTCGCCTTCGACGAATCGCCCCGACAGCACTGCCCATCGGTGGCCCGTGGACAAATTGTCGTAGACGACCGTATCGATTCCGGCCTCTGCGAGATGGCAAACCACGTGGCTGCCGATATAGCCGGCGCCGCCGGTAACCAGTACTTTCATCTCAACCTCAATCCCTCTCGCCGAGCCATCGCAGGGCGGCGCTCGCGGGCGTCCGCCGTCGGCTCGTCGGTGCGGCGCAAATTTGCTCCTTGGCGCACGTTTCAGTCCTTTCCAAGGATTTTATGGCACGATGCTCTTAGCCCGAGGTAAACGAGGGCCCGAGCTGCCTGCTATTATCGCGGACCGACATGCGCGCTGGGACATCAGTGCGCTTGCCGGGCGGCGCTGACAGGCCGGTATTATGGTTGCACCTTCACCTGCTGAATACGCCTTCCTCGACATTACGGACATTCTTTAAGATAGCGATGTAGTGTATTGTAATTTAGGTAATTTTTTGTCGTTTATTTGATCGAGCCGCCCCGCCACGGCGTTGCGACAGAGCGCGCGTCCCGCCCGGTTCGCGCAGGTTCGCCTATCGTTGGGCTGAAAATCTGAGGAAGAGCAAACCACGATGCAGTCCCGCGAGCCGCCCCGCAAGAGCCCGATGGTTCCCGATATCGGGTCAACAGCACCGTCCGGCATTTCGGTCTCCCTCGAACCTCTGCAGGGCGTGGATGCGCTCGGCCGTTCGTGGACAAGACTCGAAGCCGAGAGCGACGTGTCGTTTTTTCAATCTTGGGGCTGGATCAAGTGTTGGCTCGGCCTACTGCCTGAAAGATTCGAGCCCTTGGTCCTGATGGCCGAGGTGGACGGTCGCCTAGCGGGTCTCGGTCTCCTGGTCGCGAATCGTACCGTACGACGAGGCATCATTCGCTCCCACCGCCTACTGCTGCATGAGACGGGCAGCTCCGAATTCGATTCTTTGTGTATCGAGCATAACGGGTTTCTCGCTGCCCGCCCGTTCGCGGCCGATATTGTGCGCGCCTGTCTGGCGCGCCTCGATAGCGCGCCGGAACGTTGGAACGAAGTCGTGTTGGGCGGTGTTGGTGCGGCCTACGTTCAGATGGGACAGACGCTCAAGCGGCGTTGCATGGAGGCTCGTCGGTCGCCGAGCCCCTATGCCGATCTGGCGGCGATCCGAGCGGGTGACGGCGATTTTCTTGCGACGTTGAGTCGAAACACCCGGTATCAGATTCGACGGTCGATGA
>JAUVWK010000072.1 GCA_030604165.1 Alphaproteobacteria bacterium
GAGTTGCTGCCCGATGCGCTGGGCGCCATGGCTTGGCCCAAAGCGATGCGCTGGGGCGCGCGCGGTCTGCGCTGGGTGCGGCCGTTGCATGCCATGGCGTGTCTGCTCGATGGCCAGGCGGTGCCCATTCGTTTCGCCCATCTCACGGCTGGCGCGAGCACGCGCGGCCATCGTTTTCTGGCCCCGGACGCCTTCGAGGTTCGCGACTTCGCCGATTATCGCGACAAGCTGCGAAACGCCAATGTCATGCTGGAGGCGGCGGAGCGCCAGCAGGTGATCCGCGCTGAAGCGGCACGGCTGGCCGCGGCCGAAGGGTTGAGCGTCAAGCCGGACGAGGCGTTGATCGCCGAGAACGCCGGGCTGGTGGAATGGCCGGTGGTGCTGATGGGGCGGATCGACGAGGCTTTTATGGCCGTGCCGGCGGAGGTTCTGACCTCGGCCATGCGGACGCACCAGAAATATTTCAGCTTGCTGGATCAGGACGGCAAATTCGCGCCACGCTTCGTCATGGTGGCCAACATGGCGACCGCCGACAAGGGCGCGGCAATCGTCGCCGGCAACGAGCGCGTGCTGCGGGCGCGCCTCGCCGACGCCAAGTTTTTCTGGGACCAAGACCGCAAGCAGACCCTGGCCAGCCGCGCGCCGAAGCTCAAGGAGATCGTCTTTCATGCCAAGCTGGGCACGCTCGACGACAAAATGGACCGGGTCCAGGCGCTCGCGGTGGCGCTGGCCGCGTTCGTCCCCGGCGCCGACAAGGACCGCGTGCGCTCCGCCGCACGGCTCTGCAAGGCCGATCTCACCACCGCGATGGTCGGCGAGTTTCCCGAGCTGCAAGGCGTCATGGGCCGTTACTACGCGCGCCATGACGGCGAGCACGCGGACGTCGCCGACGCCATCGCCGAGCATTACGCGCCGCTCGGGCCAAACGACACTTGCCCGACCAAGCCGAACAGCGTTGCGTTGTCGCTGGCGGACAAGATCGATACCTTGTTTTGGTTTTTCGCGATCGACGAGAAACCGACCGGATCGAAAGACCCCTTCGCCTTGCGACGCGCGGCGCTGGGCATCATCCGCTTGGTGATCGAGAACGACGTTCGCCTGTCGCTATCGCTAATTTTCGATCTCGCGCGCAAGAATGGCACCGGCGATCTCGCCCGCTTCGCCGGGTTGGAGCGGACCCGCCGGACGCAAGAGGCGATCGACGGCTTGCTTGAATTCTTCGCCGATCGGCTCAAGGTGCATTTGCGCGAAAAAGGCGTGCGTCACGATCTGATCAGCGCCGTGTTCGCGCTCGGCGACGAGGACGATCTGGTGCGGCTTTTGGCGCGGGTGGACGCGCTCGCCAGGTTTCTCGGCGGCGACGACGGCGATCATTTGCTGACCGCCTACAAGCGGGCCGCCAATATCCTGCGCATCGAGGAGAAGAAGGATAACGCCCGCTATGCGGGCCTGTCGGAGACGAAATTGTTCGAGCAGGACGAGGAGCGCGCCTTGCACGCGCGTATCGCCGCGGTCACGGAGCAAGCCGCCAAGGCGATCGCGGCGGAAGCCTTCGAAGACGCCATGGCCGCGTTGGCGACGCTGCGGGGGCCCGTGGACGCCTTCTTCGACGAGGTTATGGTCAACAGCGAAGTTCCGGATCTGCGGCGCAATCGGCTTTTGCTATTGTCCGAAATCCGAGGCTCGCTGGACAAGGTCGCGGATTTCTCCAAGATCGAGGGCTGATACCAAGGAGCGGCGGGTCCGTCATGGTGCAATGGGTCTACAAGTTTGGCGACGGCGAGGTGCAAGGCACGGCCGCGATGCGCGACCTGTTGGGCGGCAAGGGCGCCAATCTGGCGGAAATGGCCAACCTGGGTCTCTCCGTACCGCCCGGCTTTACCATCACGACGGAGCTTTGCGCGGCTTATTACCAGCATGACCGGACCGTGCCGGACGCCTTGGTGACCCAAGTGGCTGCGGGCATGCGTCATATCGAGAGCGCGGTCGACGCCAAGTTCGGCGATGCCGCGCGCCCCCTCCTGGTCTCGGTACGCTCGGGTGCGCGCGCCTCCATGCCCGGCATGATGGACACCGTGCTTAACCTCGGTCTCAACGACAAAACCGTCGAGGGCCTGGCGCGCCAAAGCGGCGACCCCCGTTTTGCCTACGACAGCTACCGCCGCTTCATCCAGATGTACTGTGACGTCGTGCTCGGCGTCGAGCATCAGGCGTTCGAGGACCTGCTCGAATACCACAAGGAAGACCAGGGCTATCTGCTCGACACCGACATGGCAGCGGCGGATTGGCAAAGCCTGATCGAGGCCTACAAGCAGATGGTGCGTGCCCGCCTGGGCCAACCGTTCCCGCAAGCGGTGGAGGCGCAGCTTTGGGGTGCCGTCAAGGCGGTCTTCGATTCCTGGATGAACAACCGCGCCATCACCTACCGCAAGCTCCACGACATCCCCGAATCCTGGGGTACGGCGGTGAACGTTCAGGCCATGGTGTTCGGCAACATGGGCGAGGGTTGCGCCACGGGCGTGGCCTTCACGCGCAATCCCTCGACCGGGGTCAACGAGGTCTATGGCGAATTTCTGTTCAACGCGCAAGGCGAGGACGTGGTTGCCGGCATCCGCACGCCGCATGCCCTGACCGAGGCCGCCCGCGCGGCGAATGGCTCGACACTGCCCTCCATGGAAGCCGCCATGCCGAAGCTGTTCGGCGAGCTCACCGACATCTTCGCGCGGCTCGAAGGTCACTACCGCGACATGCAGGACATCGAGTTCACGGTGCAGCAAGGCAAGCTTTGGATGCTGCAAACCCGTGGCGGCAAGCGCACCGCCAAGGCGGCGCTCAAGATCGCCGTGGATATGGTCGCCGAGGGTCTGATCGACGAGCCGGAGGCGCTGCGGCGCGTCGACGCGAACGCGCTGGAGCAGCTTTTGCATCCGGCGCTCGACCCGGCTGCGCCGCGCGAGGTCATCGCGCGCGGCTTACCCGCTTCCCCCGGCGCGGCGGCCGGCAAGGTCGTGTTTCACGCCGACGAGGCCGAGGACCTGGCGGCCAAGGGCGAGGCGGTCATCCTGGTGCGCACCGAGACCAGCCCGGAAGACATCCACGGCATGCACGCGGCGCGGGGCATCCTCACCAGCCGGGGTGGCATGACCAGCCACGCCGCCGTGGTCGCCCGCGGCATGGGGCGGCCCTGCATCACCGGCGCGAGCGAGCTGCGCATCGACGAGGGCAAGGCCTGCTTCACGGTGGGCGGCGTCACGATCAAGCAGGGCGAGCGCCTCACCATCGACGGCTCGCGCGGCGAGATTATCAGGGGCGATGTGCCGACGATCGAGCCGGAATTGTCGGATGAGTTCGGAACGCTCATGGCGTGGGCCGACAAGATCCGCAGGCTGCGGGTGCGCGCCAACGCGGAGACGCCGGCGGACGCGTCGACGGCACGGAATTTCGGCGCGGAGGGCATCGGGTTGTGCCGCACGGAGCACATGTTTTTCGAACCCGACCGGATCGTCGCGGTGCGCGAGATGATCTTGGCGGACGACACCATCGGGCGCCGCGCCGCGCTGGCCAAGCTGCTGCCCATGCAACGGAACGATTTCGTCGAGCTGTTCCGCATCATGGCCGGATTGCCGGTGACCATCCGTCTGCTCGACCCGCCGCTGCACGAGTTCTTGCCCCATGCCGACGCCGAGATCGCCGAGGTGGCGCAAGCCTCCGGCGCGAGCTTCGAAAAGCTGCGCAGCCGCGTCGCGCAATTGCACGAGAACAATCCGATGCTGGGTCATCGCGGCTGCCGGCTCGGGATCTCCTATCCCGAGATCTACGAAATGCAGGCCCGCGCCATTTTCGAGGCGGCCGCCGCGGTGGGCGCCGAGCGGGACGAGACGGTGGTGGCGGAGATCATGGTTCCGCTGGCCGCGACCCGGCGCGAGCTCGATATCCTCAAGGCCTTGATTGACCGCGTGGCCGACGAGGTGGCGGGCGAGAGCGGCGCCGAGCTGCGCTATCTCGTGGGCACCATGATCGAGTTGCCCCGCGCCGCCTTGCGTGCCCGCGACATCGCCGGGGTGGCCGAGTTTTTCAGCTTTGGCACCAATGACCTGACCCAGACCACGTTCGGAATCTCGCGCGATGACGCGGCGAGCTTCCTCGACACCTACGAACGCCAGGGCATCCTGCCGCACAATCCGTTCGCCAGCCTCGATATCGACGGCGTGGGCGAGCTTATCGAGCTCGCCTGCGAGCGCGGGCGCGCGGGCCGCGCCGATCTCAAGCTCGGCATCTGCGGCGAGCATGGCGGCGACCCGGCCTCGATCCGCTTTTTCGAGGCCTGCGGCTTGGATTACATCTCGTGTTCGCCCTACCGGGTGCCCATCGCCCGCCTGGCCGCGGCCCAGGCGCGGCTCGACAGCGGTGGCGGCGACCTCGACTAGCCAGCGCTCAAACTGAATTGGCTTTAGGAACCGCCCCGTTGCAGCGGCGTAATACGCGCCGCGCCGGCCACCAGCGGCGCGCGCGCCTTGGCGGCCTCTTCGATCCGTTCGAGACGAAGCAGCGCCAAGCCCGCGCCATCCAGGCCCGAGCGCATCTCGCCCGCCTGCTTTTCGCCCAGCATGATCGGCGTTCCGGGTGCCGGCAAGGGGCCCTCGACCGCGACGGGGGTCAGTCTCTTGCGGATCAAGCCGCGGTATTTGGTGCGCGCCGTCAGCTCCTGACCGACATAACAGCCCTTGTCGAAATCCACCCCGTGCAGCGCCTCGAAATCGTTTTCCAGCAGGGTCGCTTGCCCGACCGCCATGTCGCGGCTGCCGTCCGGCACG
This sequence comes from Alphaproteobacteria bacterium, assembly GCA_030604165.1. Classification (GTDB taxonomy): domain Bacteria; phylum Pseudomonadota; class Alphaproteobacteria; order UBA828; family UBA828; genus JAUVWK01. The sequence goes on from JAUVWK010000072.1 coordinate 4,815, forward strand.
CCCAGCGAGAGCCGCAGCCGCTCGTATTCGGCCGCCGTGCCGAGTGCGAAGCCGCGCTCTTCGAGGGCCGCCAACCCGGCCTCGCGCGGCAGGATGGCGCGCGCGCCCAGGCCGGCGCGGCGCGGGTCGATCATCACGATGCCGCCCAAAAGCGGCGCCGCGGCGCCGAGCCGGTCCGGCAAGTCGAGGGCACGTGCCACGCCGTCGCCGCCCCCGCTGCCGCCGCCGTCGCCGAACAGCGCCACCACGCGGTAGTCCTCGGTGGCGTCCGCCAGCTCCACTTGCGCGCGCAGTTTGTAGGCGAGCAGCCTTTGACCGAGATCCATGAGGCGCTCGGCCTCGCAGTCCACCAAGTAGGCGTTGCCGAGCGTGGCGACGATGAAATCGTGCAGGAACTTGCCCTGAGGCGTGAGCAAGGCCGCGTAGACCGCGCGCTGGGCGTCGATCTTGTCCATGTCGTTGGAGACGATGCCTTGCAAAAAGGCGCGCGCGTCGCTGCCGCCGACGGTCAAAACGCCCCGCGCCTCGAGCGGCACATATCTGAGCCGAACCATGCCCTTCCCCTCGGGTTGATCGCCTTCCAGGGCCGCTTCACCTCACCCTGTTCTATGAGTAGGGGCTGCGCGCCGCCTTGGCAAGGGCACGCCGCGCGGTGGGGCGCTTGGCAAGGCGTGTCCGGGACGATATAAGGCCCAACATGCTGGTAACACTTGTCGACGACTCCATTCCGTTCAACGGGATGACGCCGCCCTACCAGGCGCTGGGCGGCCCGGAGAAGGCCTTCGCCAGCCTGCCTAGCGCGTTGGCGCGCCAGGGCCATGTCGTGCGCGCGATTACACGCTCGCCGCACAGCATGGGTTTCGAGGACGTGAGCTGGATCCATTGGGAGGGCCGCAAACCGCCCATCACCGAGGTCTTGATCGCCTTTCGCAAGCCCTCGCTGCTGGAGTATACGCGAGCCACCAGTGCCCGGATTCTCTGGGTCACCCGGCAAGCCGGTTATCTCGACCGGCCGGCGACGCAAAGCATGTTGGAGCGCACCGAGGCTCGGCTGGTGTTTCTCGGGGCCAAGCATGGCGAAGCCTACGAGGGCAGCGGCGAATCCTACCGGCGCAACATCGCACCGGGGGTGCGCGACGAATACCGCGACGCGGAAGACATGAAGCCGGCCAACGCGCCGATCGCGGTGGTGACGACCCATCCCAAACAAGGTCTCGACTGGCTGCTTGGGCTTTGGACCGAGCGCGTCCGGCCCCAGGTTCCCGACGCCGAGCTGCACGTCTATTCCGCCGTGCTCAAGAAGGCCGAGGCGGGTGAGACGGTGTCGGACGAGATCAAGCCCCTCTACGGCAAGGCCCTGGCCGCCGCCGGCAAGGGGGTTCTGCTGATGGCGCCGGGCGGCGACCACGACATGGTGCGCGCCTATCGCCGCTCGCGCGTTCACCTCTATCCGGGTTCGGAAAACGAAATGTACTGCTCCACGCTCGCTGAATCCCAGGCCGTCGGCGTGCCGGCGGTGGCGCGCCCGATGGGCGCCGTCAAGGAACGCATCATCGCCGATCAATCGGGCTTTCTGGCCGAGGACGACGACACCTTCGTGGAAAACACGATTCGGATGCTGAGCGACGACGAAGCCTTCAAGAAGGCCAGCGAGGTCGCGCGCCGGCACGGCCGGGCGCGCAGCTGGGACACGGCGGCGAGAGAATTCGAAACCCTGTTTCGATGAAGATCCTCTTCGTCACGTCGACACGTGTCGGCGATGCAGTGCTTTCAACCGGTCTCCTCTCTCATCTGATCGAACGACATCCGGACGCGCGCATCACGGTGGCCTGCGGACCGGCGGCGGCGGCGCTGTTCGCCGCCACGCCACGGATCGAACGCCGCGTGATTCTGGTGAAGCGGCCCTACGGGCTGCATTGGTTGGGCTTGTGGCGGGTGGCGGCCACTTGCCTGTGGGACTTGATCGTCGATCTGCGCGCCTCGGCGTTGTCTTATCTGGTGCCATGCCGCGCCCGACTGGTACTCAAGCCCGATGCTCGGCCGGTGCACCGGGTGCGCGCCTTGGCCGCGCTTGCGGGCCTCGACGAGGTGCCGGCGCCGCGCCTGTGGATCGCGCCGGCGCACGACGCGGCCGCTGCTCGGCTGGTGCCCGACGCGGCGCCGTATCTGGCGCTCGGCCCGACCGCCGGCTGGCGCGGCAAGCAGTGGCGGGTCGAGCGCTTCACCGAGCTGAGCGCGCGCCTGACCGCGCCCGACGGCATTTTGCCCGAGGCTCGCGTCGTCGTGCTCGGCGCGGCCTCCGAGCGGGCCGACGCGGCGCCGCTGATCGACGCCCTCCCGGCCGCGCGCCGCCTCGATCTGATGGGCAAGATCGACTTGCTCACCGCCTATGCGGTGCTCAAGCGCTGCCGCTTGTTCGTCGGCAACGATTCGGGCTTGATGCACATCGCGGCGGCGGCCGGCATTCCGACCCTCGGTTTGTTCGGGCCGAGCCGGGACGAGCACTATGCCCCGTGGGGCGAGGCCACGGCGGTGGTGCGCACCGCGCTCGCCTACGATGAACTGGTCGGACGCGCGGGCTACGATCATCGGACCACGGACACGCTGATGGATAGCCTGACAGTGGATATGGCGGCGGCCGGCGCGGCCCAATTGTGGGCCCGCGCGGTGGGAGCGGCGGCATGAACGAGACCGTAGCGGTGCCGGCGTCCTCGGGCTCTGCGGCGCGCGCCGCGCCGCAACTCTCCGCGTTGGTGGTCGCGCACAATGAAGCGGAGCAGCTCGCCGCGTGCCTCCAGACTTTGGGCTTCGCCGACGAGATCGTTGTCGTGCTCGACCGCTGCACGGACGCCTCCAAGCAAATCGCCAGCGAGTTTACCGAGTGCATCGTCGAAGGCGCCTGGCCCATCGAGGGCCCGCGCCGCCATGCCGGGATCGCGGTTTGCAGCGGCGACTGGATCCTGGAGGTGGACGCCGACGAGCGCGTCCCCGAGGCGCTCGCCTGGGAGATCCGCGCGACCATCGCGGGCGCTAAACCCGGTTATTTTTTGATCCCGTTCGACAACTACATCGGCGATCGTTTGGTGCGCCATGGCTGGGGCGGGTCCTGGGGCGTGATGGCCGCGCCGCGGCTGTTCACGCCCGGCGCCAAGCAGTGGGGCGAGCAGAGAATTCATCCGGCGCTGCGCCTGCAAGGCACCAAGCGCCGGCTCAAGACCGCCATGCGCCACTATGTGGACCGCGACCTTTCCGACATGATGAACCGTCTGCAGCGCTATTCGGACGCGCGGGCCGCCGACCTGAGGGCGGCCGGCGAGCCGCTGCCGCCGCTGTGGTGGGTGTTGCGCCGCAGCCTCTCCCGCTTTCTCAAATGCTACGTGGCTCGCCGCGGCTTTCGCGAGGGCGGCTGGGGCTTCGCGATCGCGCTGATGGCGGCGCTTTTTCCGCTGATCGCGCATCTCAAGGCGTCGCTCGGCACGCCGCGTAGCGACCCAGCCGAGCGCTGAGGCCGGCGGAGGCGTGCGCCGGTGCGTTTGATGCAGGCCATTGCCGGCGGCCGTCACGGCGGGGCGGAGGCCTTTTTCGTCCGGCTCGCGGGCGCCCTGGCCCGGGCCGGTGTGGAGCAGCGCCTTCTGGTGCGCCGCGGCCGTCCGTGGCTCGCGTCTCTGACGGCGCTGGGGCTCGAGCCGGTGGAGCTGCGCTTTGGCGGCCTGTTCGATCTTGGCACCGGGGCGCGCTTCCGGCGCGAGATCGAGACCTTCGCGCCCGACCTGGTGCTCACCTGGATGAACCGGGCGACCCGCGTTTGCCCGGCGCCGGGTGGGAGGCGACGCTTCGTCCATGTGGCGCGTCTCGGCGGCTATTACGATCTCAAATATTACCGCCGCTGCGATCATTTGATTGCCAATACCGCCGCGATCGTGACCTACATCCGGGGGCGAAATTGGCCGGCGGAGCGCGTGCACTATGTGCCGAATTTCGTCGCCGCCGTGCCCGGCCCGCCGCTGCCGCGCGGTGGCCTGGAGACCCCCGACGGCGCCCCGCTCGTACTCGCGCTCGGGCGGCTGCACCGCAACAAGGCGTTCGATCTGCTGCTCGCCGCCATGGCGCGGTTGCCCGAGGTCTATCTTTGGCTGGCCGGCGAAGGCCCCGAACGCGCGGCGCTCGAGCGCCAGGCGGGCGCTCTCGGGCTGCGGGACCGCGTGCGTTTCTTGGGTTGGCGCGACGATGTGGCGGCGTTGTTCGCCGCGGCCGACATCTTCGCCTGCCCGTCGCGTATCGAGCCGCTTGGCAATGTGGTGATCGAAGCCTGGGCGCATCGCGTGCCCGTGGTCGCCGCCGCCAGCGCAGGCCCCGCGGCGCTGCTCACGCCCGGCGAGACCGGCCTGCTGGTGCCGCTCGAGGATGCCGAGGCGCTGGCCACTTCGATTCAGACTCTGATCGGCACGCCCGCCTTGGCCGAGCGCTTGCGTGCGGCGGGGCGCGAAGCCTATGAGCAGAGCTACACCGAGGCGGCGGTGGTCGAACAATATTGCCGTTTCTTCGCCCGGGTGGCGGCCTGATGTGCGGCATCGCGGGCCTGGCGAGCTTCGATGGCGCGCCGGTCGATGAGCGGGTGCTCGATGCCATGACCGAGGCGCTGGCCCATCGCGGCCCGGACGGGCGCGGGCGCTACGCCGCGGCCGGCGTCGGCCTGGCGCACACGCGGCTCGCGATCATCGACCTGGAAGGTGGCGATCAACCGTTCGAAGACGGCGCCGGCGCGGCCCTGGTCGCCAATGCGGAGATCTACAATCATGTCGAGCTGCGCGCGCAATTGTCGGCGGCGCACTTTGCCACGCGCTCCGACTGCGAGGCGCCGCTCAGGCTCTATGGCCGCGACGGCCTCGACTTCGCCGCCGGGCTGCGCGGTATGTATGCCATCGCCTTGCACGACCGGAACCGGGAGCACCTCGTGCTGGCGCGCGATCCCTTTGGCATCAAGCCGCTTTATTATGCCGAGACGCCGGCGGGCCTCGCCTTCGCCTCCGAGCCGCGGGCGCTCCTCGCCGGCGGCGGCGTGGCGGCCAAGATTGCACCGCAGGGGCGCGACGAATTGCTGGCGTTGCAGTTCACCACCGGCCGCGAGACCATCTTTTCCGGCATCCACCGCCTGCTGCCGGGCGAGACCATCGTGGTGCGGGCCGGGCGCATCGTCGAGCGCCGTTCCATCGCCGCGTTGCCCGAGGGCGGCCCGCAAGCGCTGGGCGAGGCCGAGGCGCTCGAGCGCCTCGATCGCGCCCTGATGGATAGCGTCGCGGTGCATCAGCGCGCGGACGTGCCCTATGGCATGTTTCTCTCCGGCGGTATCGACAGTTCGGCCTTGCTGGCGGTTATGGCGCGGCTCAACGAGCGGCCGGTGC
>JAUVWK010000313.1 GCA_030604165.1 Alphaproteobacteria bacterium
CGCGGCCAAGCCGGCCGGGACGCGCCTCGTCAATCGGGCGTACGCCGAAACCTTGCGCGCCATCGCACGCGCGGGCGCCGACGCGCTGCACAAAGGCCCGATCGCGCGGGATATCGTGCGCGCGGTGCGGACCGCGCCGGTCAATCCCGGCCGTATGAGCGAGGCCGACCTGGCCGCTTATGAAGCCAAGCGGCGTCGGCCGGTCTGCGCCCCCTACCGCGCCTACCGGGTTTGCGGCATGGGGCCGCCGAGCTCGGGCGGCCTGACCGTGCTGCAAATTCTCGGGCTGCTCGAACGCTTCGACTTGGCGGCGCTCAAACCCGGCTCCGCGCAAGCCGTGCATCTGATCGCGGAAGCCAGCCGTCTGGCCTTCGCCGATCGCGGCCGCTACATGGCGGACGCGGATTTCGTCGCCGTGCCGGCGGCCGGTCTGATCGACAGGAGCTATCTCGCCGCGCGCTCCAGCCTTATCGACCCGTCCCGTTCGCTGGGTCCGGCCGCGCCGGGGTCGCCGCCCGGCGCCGCGCCACAAGCCCTGGCGCCCGCGGAGACGCACGAGTCGGCTTCGACCACCCATTTGGCGGTGGTGGACGCCGCGGGCCATGCCGTTTCGTTCACCAGCAGCGTCGAGCGGGCCTTCGGCTCGCGCCTCATGGTCCGGGGCTTTCTGCTCAACAATCAGCTCACGGATTTTTCCTTCCACCCCGCACGCGACGGCGCCCCGGTCGCCAACCGCGTCGAGGCGGGCAAGCGGCCGCGCTCGTCGATGGCGCCGTCGCTGGTGTTCGACGCCGACGGCAAGCTGGTATTGGCGCTGGGCTCGCCCGGCGGCTCGCGCATTATCGGCTACGTGGCGCTGGCGATCGTCGCCGTGCTGGATTGGCGCCTCGATGCGCAGGCGGCCGTCGCGCTGGCTCATCATGTCAACCGCAACGGCGCCACCGAGCTCGAGCAGGGCAGCCCGCTCGAGGCCCTTGCGCCGAGGCTCGAAGCGCTCGGGCACGAGGTCAAGACCCGCCGGCTGACCAGCGGCCTGCACGCCATTCGCGTGCGCGCGGGCGCTCTCGAGGGGGGCGCCGATCCCCGCCGCGAAGGGGTGGCGCGCGGCGAGTAACAGACCCGCCCGCTTGCCGTCGCCGGCTCCCCGGTTAGACTGCCGCCATGAAACCGAACCCAGCATCGCCCGAAACCGACTCGCGCCCGCGTATCCGCCTGCTCAAAGGGTACAGCAAGCGGCTCAGGCAAGGCAACCCCTGGCTCTATTCCAATGAGCTCGTCATGGACGACGCGGCGCGGGCGGTACCGCCCGGCGCGCTGGTCGAACTGGTGGATGCCGGCGACGAACGGCTCGGCGTGGCCACCTTCAATCCCCATTCGCTGATCGCGGGGCGCCGCCTCACGGCCGCACCGGACGCGGCGATCGACCGCGATTTCTTTGTCGAGCGATTGACCCGCGCCCTCAGCCTGCGCGAGACCTGCTACGACACGCCCTGCTACCGGCTTATCCATTCCGAGGCCGACCACTTGCCCGGCCTGATCGTCGACCGCTTTGGCGAGGTATTGGTCTGCCAGCTCAACAGCGCCGGCATGGACCGGCTCAGCGAGGTGATCGTCGCCGCGCTCGACGCCCTGCTCGCGCCGCGCGCGATCGTGCTGCGGGGCGACAGCCCGATCCGCAGCTTGGAGGGGCTGGAACCGACCATCCGCGTAGCCAAGGGTGAGCTCGACGGCCCCGTGGCGCTTTCCGAAACCGGCGTTACGCTGCTCGCCGATCCGCTCGCGGGGCAAAAGACCGGCTGGTACTTCGACCAGCGCGACAATCGCGATTTCGTCGCCCGCCTTTGCGCCGGGCGCAGCCTGTTGGACGCCTTCTGCTATAGCGGCGGCTTCGCGCTGCGAGGCGCCGCCGCGGGCGCCCGGACGGTGCTCGGCATCGACCGCTCCGAGGCTGCGCTCACGCTCGCGGGCCAGGCGGCCGAGCGCAACGGCCTCGCCGGCAACAGCCGCTTCCGGCGCGCCGACGCGCTCGAGGCGCTGGCGCGATTCGACACCGAGCACGAGCGCTTCGACGTGGTGGTCGCCGACCCGCCCTCGTTCGTGAAAGCGCGGCGCGATCTCAAGGGCGGGCTGCGGGCCTATCGCAAGCTGGCGCGGCTCGCTGCCCGCGTCACCGCGCCAAGCGGCTTTATCGCGCTCGCCTCCTGCTCGCACCACGTGGATGCCGCCGCGTTCGGCGAGGCGGTCGCCCGCGGCGTGGCGGACGCGGGCCGGCACGGGCGGATCATACGCAACGCCGGCGCCGGGCCGGACCACCCGATCCATCCGGCATTACCGGAATCGGCTTATCTCAAATTTCTGGTGTTGGCGCTCGACTGAGCCTCAGGGAACGAGGATCGCGCTGTAGACGAGCAGGGCGAATAGCGCGAGCGAGCAGACCACCATGCTGATCGTCCCGACAAAGAGCGTGTTGCCGATCGTCGCCAGGGGATGCTGGGCCTGGTCGGCGCGCTGCCGCGCGATATTCCGCTTCTCGCGGTCGGCGACCAGCCTGACATAGTAGCGCGAGGCGACGAAGGGCAGGCGGAACCGGATATCGACACTGTGGTCGCGCCACGCGCGGGCGACCAGAGCCTCGTTCAGCGCCGCCCGCTGCGCGTCGGTAAAGCTGGCGCGGACGGTCGGCTCGAGCCGGTCCAGAACGCGCTCGAGCGTTTGCCGCTCTGAAAATCGGTCATAGGCCAGTTCAGCCATGCTCGGGCCCTCGCACAATGGCCGTCTTTCATACCCATGGACCGTTTACGGAATTATTAAGGCCGCGGGCCTTCGGGCCCCGCCCAAAGCTCGCCTAATATCTATTAAGCCTCTGTGATATCTGGGTAATATAGGTGAAAAACCGTCCCTTCCGAATCTGATTTATGGAGCCGAATCTGGCCGCCGTGGCCCCGAACCAAGTCCCGTGCGATGGCCAGTCCGAGGCCCGTGCCGCCGGCGCGGCTGGATGCGGCGAAGGCCTCGAACAGGTGGTCGCGCGCCTGCGCCGACAAGCCGGGGCCGTTATCGGCGATCTCCACCACGGTACCGGCGCCTTCGCGCCAAGCCTTGATCCCGACGCGGCCAGGCGCGCCGACCGCCTCCACCGCGTTGCCGATCAGGTTCATCAGCACACGGTAGCTCTGGTCGCGGTCGGCATGCAGCAAAAGCGCCTCGGGCACGTCGTTGCGCCAAGCCATGGCTTCGGACTCCGGCAACTGCAGCGCACTGGCCACTTCATCGGCGAGCCTGCGCAGCGCAAAACGCGACCGCACCGGCTCCGGTTCACCCGATTTGGCGTAGCTCAACGTCTGCGTACAAAGCTTGATGGCGCGGTCGATCGCGTCGACCAGGGGCGAGGCGAGCCTTTGAACATCCGGATTGCCCGTCAGCGCTAGCCGATCCGTCATCAACGCCGCGGTCGCCAGCATGTTGCGTAAATCGTGGTTGATCTTGTTGACCGCGCCGCCCACCGCCGCGAGCCGCGCCTTTTGGCGCAGCGCCGCGCGTACGCGCCGTTGCATGACCTGAAGCTCGCGCTGAGCCAGACCGATCTCGTCGCGCCGGCGGGTGACCGCGACCACGGTGTGGGCATCCTCCGGATCGCGTCGGAAGGCGACCAGACTGTCGGTCATGCGCCGCATGGGCCGCACCAGGAACAGATGCAGGCTCAAGAACACCAAACCCGCGGTGATCAGGGCCAGCACGATGGAAAGCACCAGAATGCGGGTCGAATAGTCCAGCATGGCGTCCCGCATGGGCTGCTCGCGCATGACAATGTCGACGATGGTCTCGCCGTCGTCTTTCGGTGCAACCCCCATGACGCGGATGGCGCGACCTTCGCCGTGCAGGATGGAATCGAGAGCGTCCCGGATCAGCCGCGGCGGCGTCGCCGCCCGCATGTCGAACGTCTTATCGATCGCCGGCGGCATGTCGGACGAAAGAATCAGCGTGCGCCGGCCGGGCCGCTTCAGCGAGATGGCCACGACCCCGGCATGATGCAGCAGCATGTCGCCGAGCTCTTCGGTGACCATCTGTCCGGGCGCGGCCTCGACGGCGAGCGCGGCGATGCGCGCCGCAGCGATGTGCTCCTCGAGATAGACCAGCCGGAAGCGGGCGACCGAGGGCACATAGATCAGAACCTCGCCGACCAGAACGAAAACGACCGTCAGCACCAACAGCCGTGCGGAGAGGCTCCGCGTCAGCGGCGGCAAGCCGAACTTGAACCTAGTACTCACTGGCTCGAAGAACG
>JAUVWK010000371.1 GCA_030604165.1 Alphaproteobacteria bacterium
GAAATCTCAGCCGCTCGCTTGGGCCTGTTTTCGGATGCGGCAGTCACAGTGGACCGGACGTCACCCGCCCGGACGAGGGCGGATTAATTCACCGCTGTGCTCGACAGCAGGCGCAAACCGCGCAGCAAATCGAGCGCACGCGTTAATTGATAATCTACCGGTGGCTCGTCGGCGCCAGTCGGATTTGCCGCGGCCTGCGGCTGGGCGTCGGACTCGTCGTCGTCGGATTCGGTGTCCGCTTGACCGGAGCCGTTCGAGAGCCGGCCGCGCAAATCCGCCTCGCGGCGGCGCGTGACCGGTGTAAGTTTTTCGATCCGCGCCTGCTCGACCACGATATCGGGGTCGATCCCGAGGGCCTGAATCGAACGGCCAGACGGTGTGAAATAGCGCGCCGTGGTCAGGCGGATCGCGCCTCGCCCACCCAGCGGAATCACGGTCTGCACCGATCCCTTGCCGAACGAGCGCGTGCCGAGCACGATCGCGCGATGATGGTCCTGCAAGGCCCCGGCAACGATTTCCGACGCCGAGGCGGAGCCGCCATTGATCAGCATGACCATCGGCAGCCCGTCCGCGAGGTCGCCCTTGCGCGCATTGAAGCGCTGGATGCTGTCGGGCCGCCGCCCCCGGGTGGAAACGATTTCGCCTTGCCGCAGAAAGGCATCGGAAACCGCGACCGCCTGTTCCAGCAGCCCGCCGGGATTGTTGCGCAGGTCGAGGACCACACCGGTCGTGCGATCGCCTTGCTCCGTCATGATCTCCCCGAACGACCTTTCGAGTTCGACCAAGGTGTTCTCGGTAAAGGAGGTGATCCGGACATAGACCACGTCATCGCCTTCCGTGCGCGCGCGCACGGAGCGAATCTTGATAATGGCGCGCGTGATCACGACATCGAACGCCGCATCCACGCCTTCGCGCTGCACCGTGAGCGTGATGTCCGAGTCCACCGGCCCGCGCATGCGATCCACCGCTTGTTCGAGCGTCAATCCAAGCACCGGCTCGCCATCCAAATGGGTGACGAAATCGCCGGCCATCATGCCGGCGCGCTGCGCTGGCGTATCGTCGATCGGCGAGATCACCTTGACGAAGCCATTCTCCATCGTGACCTCGATGCCGAGACCGCCGAATTGACCGCGCGTCTGAACCTGGATTTCCTGAAAATTCTTCGGATTGAGATACTTCGAATGCGGATCGAGCGAACTCAACATGCCGTTGATCGCGGCTTCGATCAAATCCGAGTCGCTCACTTCTTCCACATAATCGCCGCGCACCCGCTCGAATACGTCGCCGAACAGATTGAGTTGGCGATAGGTCTCGGAACTCGCGGCGAACAGTGTTCCCGGCAGGATAAAAAATACCATGCCGACCATGCTGAATAGGACGTGCTTACGCATCTCAACCACTAACCTTGCTGTCGCCCGCCGCCAGCCAGGGAAGCGGGTCGATGGGCCGGCCTTTGCGGCGCAACTCGACATAGAGCCGCGGCCTCTCATCGGATGAAGACTGCATGACACCGACCGGCTCACCAGCCACCACCCACTGGCCGAGCCGAGCGTCGATACGCCCGAGGCCGGCAAGGAGCGAATGATATCCTTCGCCGTGGGCGATTATCAAGAGTTGCCCGTATTTTCGGAACGGACCCGCGAATACCACCTGGCCATCGAAGGGTGCGACAATTTGTGCCGCGGCCCGGGTTTCGATGGTGATGCCTTTGGCCGAAATACCCGAAGCCAAGGTCTGACCGAAGCGGCTGACCACGGTGCCGCGCGCCGGGTGGGCAAAGCTGCTGCGGGCCGCGCTGACCGAGCGTTTGGGCGTGGTCGCCACGGATTCTTCCGGCGCCGTTGGCGGGCTCCCGCGGGCCAGCGCAGACAGCTCGGAGCGCGCCGCCGTTGCGTCTTGCGCCGACGGCTCGGCCGGGGCACGAGCCAGCTTGGTGTCGGCCTCGATTTCGGCGGGCGCGGGCGCTTTTTCAGGCCCGTCCTTTGGCGCCTCCGGAGCCGCCACGATCGGCGACTCGGCAGGCGCGGCGGCCGCCGGCGGCGCGGGTTCGGCCTCGACCGCTGCCAAGACCTGCCGTTCCGCCTCGAGCTTGTGCACCAAATCCTGAAGATCCTTGGCGTCACGGGCCAGCCGGGCGACCAGAGCTCGCGCTGCTTGCTGCTCGGCCTCGGCTTCGGACTGCAGCGCAACATTCCGCTGCAAGAGATCCCGCATTCGTACGCGCTGGTCCGCGAGGCTGCGCGCGGTCAGGGTAACTTCCGCACGGTTGTCCTCGATCGCATCCTCCAACTGGGCCAGCTCGATGAGCTCGTCGCGCAGGCCGCTGGCCTCGGAGTCCAAGCCGCGGGCCACGGCCCCGAGAAGCAGGCTGGTACGGGAGGTCTCGGTGATCGACGTCGGCATGAGCAGGAGCGCCTCCGGTGGGCGCCGGCTGAGCCGCTGGATCGCCGCCAGGATTTGCGAAAGATCGGCGCGCCGCATCCGCAGCGCGGCACGAAGATCCTTGCGATCCTGGTTGAGCACCTCGCGCACGGCCTCCAGCTCGCTCAACCGGGTCTCGATGTCTTGCGCCTGGGCGGCGGCCGCAACCAACTCGCGGCGGATATCCAAAACCTGCTGGCGGATGGTCGCCACCTTGGTATCGAGCTTGGAGCGCATGCGCCGGCTCTGGTCGAGCGCCCGCCTGGTCTCGCCGAGCGATCGCTCGGTCTCCTCCAGCTGAATGACGACCGAACCGGCGACCGCCGCCGGCACAAGGAAGCCGAGCATCATTGCGGCAAGACCCGCGGCCAGCGCCGCTCGGGCCGTTTCAGGCCGACGCCGCACGGGACTCCGTCGCGCCCGCCGGCGCTCGGTCGATCAACGACCGACCGGTCATCTCCGCCGGTTGAGGAAGGTTCATGAGGCCAAGCAGGGTGGGCGCGATATCGGCCAAGCAGCCGTCGCGCAGGACGCGCCCGCGCGCGGCGTCGCCAACCAAGATCACCGGCACCGGATTAGAGGTGTGCGCCGTGTGCGGCTGGTCGCTCTCGGCGTCGCGCATCCGCTCGGCATTGCCGTGGTCCGCCGTGATCAGCGCGGCTCCGCCGGCCGCCTCGACGGCCGAAACCGCGCGGCCTAGGCAAGCGTCCACGGCCTCGACCGCCTTGATCGCGGCGCCAATGTCGCCGGTGTGCCCAACCATATCGGGATTGGCGTAGTTCACGACAATAAGATCGAACCGCGCCGAGGCGATCGCCTCGACCAGCTTGTCCGTGACCTCGAACGCCGACATCGCGGGCTCGAGATCGTAGGTCGCCACCTTGGGCGAGGGCACCAGGACACGCTCCTCGCCGGCAAACACTCTTTCATCGCCGCCATTCAGAAAAAAGGTGACATGGGCATATTTCTCGGTTTCCGCGAGCCGGAGCTGCCGGCGCCCGGCCTCCGCCACCACCGCACCCAGCACACCCGGCAAATGTTGCGCCGGGAACAACGTCTCGAGATAGCGGTCGAGCGTGCTCGAATAGGTGCACATGCCGAGCGCGGCGGCGAAACGCACCGTACGGCCGCGCTCGAAATCGGCGAACCTCGGCTCGAGCAGGGCCGCCAAGATCTGACGCACGCGATCGGCACGGAAGTTGGCCATCAGCAAGCCGTCGCCGTCGCGCATCCCCGCATACC
>JAUVWK010000206.1 GCA_030604165.1 Alphaproteobacteria bacterium
CAGGTCCGCTGCCGTGAGCAAAAAAAGCTCAAGGCCGCGACTGCGGCCCGCCGGTCATGCGGCGCGCCGGCGCAGGTGCGGACCGTCAGGTCCGCTGCCGTGAGCAAAAAAAGCTGGAGTGGTTCCAACGAAAGTGGAACCGCTCTGACGCGGCCGGCGGGCCCGCTACGACGAACGCTTCTTCGACTTGTCGCCGATAATCGCGGTGGCGCGTTGCAGGGCGAGCACCATCAGGTCCGGCGCATCGTCCGAATCGTGGAAGGCCGCGTTAACCGCTTGGCCGTGCACCCTGAGGAGGGCGAAGACACTCGGCGCCGGAGCCGTCGGCTGCCTGATCATGTCCATCAAGCGGTGTATGGATTGCGCCAATTTCGCGGTGTTGTGGTGGATCAGGGTATCCAGCTCCGCCACGGCCTTTTGCACCAGGTCCGCGAGTTGGGTCACTTTCTGGTCCGGCAGCACCCGATGGGTGCGCTCCTTGACATACTCCTCCAATTCCTCCGCCACGGCGTCGAATCGCGCCATGAGGCGCTGCCGGCGGTGGTTCTCGATCTTGTCCTGGGCTTGCTTGACCGAATTCGCGTCGGCCGCGGCCTCGAGGTCGCCGGTGGCCTTGAAGCGCATATTGTTGGGGACCGCGAAGGTACCGACCGAATCGCCGCTCCGGCGCTCCTTCTTGCGCCGGTCGGGTCCGAGATAATTGGCGGTGGCGACGAAATCCTTCCGATTGCGGATCAGATTGTCGATACGCTCCGAGAGCAGCCCGGTCGAGAGCGGCAGGGTGACAATATCGTCGGCGCCGGCCTGCAGCGCTTTGTTGATGGTCGGCTCGTGCGGCCGCCAGGTCACCAGCAGGATCACCGTGTAGGGATTGTTGCCGAGGCGGCCGTGGCGGATATCGGTGACTATCTCGCAGATTTCTTCGTCGTCTTCCTGAATTTCCAGAACCAGAAAGTCCGGCGATAGGCGCGCGGTGGTGGTGCGCAAGCGATCGACCCTCGGCACGTCTTCGAGCGCGCGAAACCCCAGATTGTGGAGCACGTCGTGCATGATCAGGCGCGTTCCAGGGGTCGCGTTGAACTGCACCACCTGGACCTTGGAGAGCTCGTAGTCCCTGACCGAGGTCGAGGCGCTATGCTGTGCGAGCGTTGTCACGGGCAGGCTTCAATAAGGTTCCGTAATCCGGTCATGAAGGTGTCTTTGCAAACGGTTTGGGTTCGAGCCAAGCGTTCGATGTGGTTGTTAACCTTGGTAAAACCTGAGTTGCTTCCGGGAAACCGAAACCGTTTCTCCGGCGAACCTCTACAACTACATGGTGTCTCTTAAGGTTTCGTTATCGGGCCCGGGCCCGTGGCGGCCCCGAGGCGGTGGCCAGCGGCCATTTCTGTGCTATACGCGGCCCATGGAGTGGCGCGATTCCGGCATTGTTCTGGCGGCCCGCCGCCACGGGGAGACCTCGGCGGTCGTCTCGCTCCTGACCGAGCGCCACGGCCGGCACGCGGGCCTGGTGCGCGGCGGTGCGGGCCGGCGCGCGCGCGGCGTTTACCAACCCGGCAACGAGGTGGCGGCCCATTGGCGCGCCCGGTTGGTCGATCATCTGGGCCATTTTACCTGCGAGCTGGTGCGTGCCCGGGCCGGGCCCCTGCTCGATCAGCCCTTGCCCCTGGCCGCGCTCGCGGCGGCCTGTGCCGTGGTCGAGGCGGCGCTTCCGGAGCGCCATCCCTATCCGGCGCTCCATGCCGGCTTGCTGGGTCTGCTGGACGCGCTGGCGGACGACGAGCGGTGGCCGGAAACCTATGCGCGATGGGAGCTTGCGCTTCTCGGCGAGCTCGGTTTCGGGCTCGACCTGACGGTTTGCGCCGCCTCCGGCGCAACTGAGAACTTGATCTATGTGTCGCCGCGCTCGGGCCGCGCGGTGTCCGGCGAGGCCGGCGCGCGCTATCGCGATCGACTGCTGCCGCTGCCGCCGTTCGTGCGCGACGGAGGGACCGCGGCGGCGGGCTCGGAGGAGGTCGCCGCCGGACTCAAGCTCACCGGCTGGTTCCTGTCGCGCCACGTCTTCGCCGACCACGGCGGGCGCGCGCCGGCGGCGCGGGACCGCTTTGTCGAACGCTTGGGTCGCGCTTCCGGACGATAAAGCCGGCGCCCGGGCCAGGCGCATCGAAGCGCACCGAGCGCTTGAACGGAAGCCGTTCTAATCCTCGATCAGCCTCAATATCTTGTGCTATAAGGCCCGCCATGACCCAAGCCGCAGCCGCCCCCGGGACTCGCGTCGTCGACTTCGCCGAGGCGCTCAGCGAGCGCTATCTGGCCTACGCGCTATCCACCATCACCGCCCGCTCTCTGCCCGACGTGCGCGACGGCCTCAAGCCGGTGCAGCGGCGGCTGCTTTACGCCATGCGGGAGCTCAAGCTCAACCCGGAGGCCGGCTTCAAGAAGTGCGCGCGAGTGGTCGGCGATGTGATCGGCAAGTATCACCCCCACGGCGACGTCGCGGTCTACGATACCCTGGTGCGGCTCGCGCAAGACTTCGCGGTGCGCTATCCGCTGGTCTCGGGACAGGGAAATTTCGGCAATATCGACGGCGACAACGCCGCGGCCATGCGCTACACCGAGGCGCGGCTCACCGAGGTGGCGGCCGCGTTGCTCGAGGGTATCGACGAAGACGCGGTCGACTTCCGCGCCACCTACGACGGCGAGGATCACGAGCCGGTGGTTCTGCCGGCCAATTTTCCCAATCTGCTGGCCAATGGTGCGACCGGCATCGCCGTCGGCCTCGCCACCAGTATCCCGCCCCATAATGTGGCCGAGCTGTGCGACGCGCTGACGCATCTGCTGAACGACCCGAAGGCCTCGGTGGAGGAGCTGGTCGAGCACGTGCCGGGTCCGGATTTGCCCACCGGCGGCGTCCTGATCGAGGCTCCCGACGCGGTGCTCGAGGCCTATCGCACCGGCCGCGGCGGCTTTCGCCTACGCGCCCGCTGGCAAGTGGAGCAGTTGTCGCGCGGCCAATTTCAGATCGTCGTCACCGAAATCCCCTATCAGGTCCAGAAATCCCGCCTGATCGAGAAAATCGCGGAGCTCCTGCAAGCCCGCAAGCTGGCCCTCCTGGCCGACGTTCGGGATGAATCCGCCGAGGATCTACGGCTCGTGCTCGAGCCCAAGAGCCGCGGCGTCGACCCCGATCTGCTGATGGAAATGCTCTTTCGCAAGACCGATCTCGAGACTCGCGTCAGCCTCAACATGAATTTGCTGAACGCGGAAAACGTGCCCGGCGTGATGAACCTCAAGCAGGTGTTGCAGGCGTTTCTCGACCACCGCGTCGTGGTGCTGCGCCGGCGCACCAGCCACCGGCTCGAGCAGATCGCCAAGCGGCTCGAAGTGCTCGGCGGCTATCTGGTCGCCTATCTCAATCTCGACGAGGTGATTCGCATTATCCGCGAGGAGGACGAGCCCAAGCGGGTGATGATGAAGCGCTTCAAGATCAGCGAGGCGCAGGCCGAGGCCATCCTCAACATGAGACTGCGCTCGTTGCGCCGGCTCGAGGAGGAAGTTATCCGGGCCGAGCATGCGGCGCTCGAAAAGGAGCAGGCCGAGCTGAAAAAACTGCTCGGCGGCCGCCAACGGCAAAAGACCCGCGTCGGCCGCGAGCTTGCCGCGCTGAAGGAGCGCTTCGGCGCCGACACGTCGCTCGGTCGGCGGCGGACCGAGATTGGCGCGCCGGTCGTGCCGCTCGACGTGCCGGTCGAGGCCTTGGTCGAGCGCGAGCCCATCACGGTGGTCTGTTCGGCCAAGGGGTGGCTTCGCGCCATTCGCGGCCACGCGGCAGACAACGTGACGGTGCGTTACAAAGATGGCGATCGCGAGCGCTTTCGCTTTCACGCCGAAACCACCGACAAGCTCGTTCTGTTTGCGACCAACGGGCGCTTCTACACGCTCGGGGCCGACCGGCTGCAAGGCGGGCGCGGCTTCGGCGAGCCGGTCAAGCTCATGGTCGAGCTCGGCAATGGCCACGATGTCATCGCGCTGTTCATCCATCGGCCGGGCCGGCGCCTGATCGTTGCCGCCGCCGATGGCCGTGGCTTCTTCGTCGAGGAAGACGAGGTCATCGCCCAGACGCGCACGGGCAAGCAAGTGCTCAATGTCGCGAAAGGCTTCGAGGCGCAGGTCTGCGCGGTGGCCGAGGGCGATATGGTGGCCGTGATCGGCACCAACCGCCGCTTGTTGGTCTTCCCGGCCGACGAGGTGCCGACCATGGCGCGCGGGCGCAGTGTCATCCTGCAGCGCTACCGCGAGGCGGGCTTGTCCGACGTCAGTGTCTTCGACAGCGAGGACGGTCTTTCCTGGCGTACCGGCGCCGGCGTCAGGACCGAGCCGGCGTTCGAGCCTTGGGTCGGCAAGCGCGCGGCCGCGGGCCGGCTGCCGCCCAAGGGATTCCCGAAATCGAACCGCTTCGGCTAGGGTGGGTTCAGTTTGAACGGCGCCAGCCGGCCCAGAAATGGGCTTGAGCCGCCGCTTGATTGCTCTATAACTGCCCGGTTGGCCGCGTTGCCAGGGGCGGAGGCACAGCAAGTGAAGATCGATCGAGACGAGGGGGATCAAGCAGTATGACCAGATTAGCCGAGACGCAGCCAACGTTGGCGGCGGCCGTTTGGCCGCTCACCGACGGCGCGCTGAGCCGGGCGCTGCGCTACGCCTTGCTCATGCTGGGCGGCACGATTTTTGTTGCGCTTTGCGCCCAGGCGCGGGTGCCGCTCTATCCCGTGCCGATTACGGGTCAGACCTTCGCCGTCTTGATCGTGGGCATGGCCTATGGCTGGCGGCTCGGTGGCGCGACGCTGCTGCTCTATATGGGCGCCGGCGCGGTCGGCATCCCGGTGTTCGCCAATTGGTCGGCCGGGCCCGGCGTCATCGCCGGGGCGACGGGCGGCTATATCATAGGCTTCGTGCTGGCCGCCGCCGTGCTCGGCTACCTCGCGGCGCACGGCTGGACCCGCAACCTGCTGCTCACCGCGCTCGCCATGGTGATCGGCAATATCCTGATCTATCTGCCGGGCGTGCCGTGGCTCGCGGTCTGGTACGCCACGGTCGGCGCCCAATACCTCCCCGAGGGGCAAGGCGTGATCGGCGCGGCGTTCGCGAGCGGCATGATCCCGTTTCTGATCGGCGATGCGCTCAAGCTCGCGCTGGCGGCGTGTCTCATGCCGCTGGCCTGGATGCTGGTGGGCAAGCTGCGCCGCTGAGAGCGCGTGCGCCGGAGCCTTGCCGATAACGGATACTTGTTTTGTTGCTGCCCCGAACCGAGGCGCCGGTCTCGGCGCACCCAAACCCATGCCATGTTCAAGGTTAACTTGACGCGGACCGGTCGGCCAGTGGATAGAATCCAACATAGGGTACCCATACGACGGCTTCCCAAGTCCATCCAGATAGGCGCCCGATGCGCGGCGATACTGGCCGCATCGCAAGCGTCGGGCAACGCCGCTGGTGGCCTTGGGAAGCCGCCCGCAAGGGTCCCCTATCCCGGCTTCTCGGGGCGTCGAACGCCCTTGACGATGGCACGCCATCGCCGGCGGGCGCTCTCCTGCCGAGAAACCGGGATAGGGGATCGTATGGGCACCATA
>JAUVWK010000089.1 GCA_030604165.1 Alphaproteobacteria bacterium
AAGGGTCCCCTATCCCGGCTTCTCGGGGCGTCGAACGCCCTTGACGATGGCACGCCATCGCCGGCGGGCGCTCTCCTGCCGAGAAACCGGGATAGGGGATCGTATGGGCACCATATGTTAGATTTTATCCACTAGTATGGCGCCGCCGCTTGCGGCCAATGGAGTCTTCAGCGACCTTTTCATGACCCAGCCGAATCCTTCACCGGAGCGCGCCCGGCCGCACGCCGCGCCTGGCTCGCTCTCGCCTGCCGCGGCGCCAGCGGTCGAGCCGATTTTTCCGCCACGCTTTTTGCGTGAGTTGGTCGAACCGCTGTTTGCCACCCCGGAGCGGGCCCGGCTTGCGGGCGCGCTGCTCGGCGCGCCGCTGGCGCTGGTGGCCTATCGCGCCCTCGCTGCGGCCGCGCGGCCCGCCGGGATCGACGCATCCGAGCTGCATCGACAGGCCCAGATCGAGGCGGTGCAGTCTCGCGAGCCCCGAGAGCGAGCCCTGACATTCATTGCCGCCCTCGAAGCGGCCGGTATCCCGAGCGTCGCCATCAAGGGGCTGGCCACGGCATTCGCGCTTTACCCGCAGCCCTATTTTCGCCTGATCCCCGATGTCGATTTGCTGGTGCGGCCCGAGCACATCGCGGCGCTGGCCCGGCTGCTCGAGCGCCGCGGCTTCGTCACGGTGCGCGATTCCTCGGCCGTGCGCGCCTGGGGCGCGCTCACGGTCGCGAGTTTCGCCCCGATCGCGCCGCCCGGGGCCGGCTATTTCTTGGATATTCACCGCCTGATCGACGATCCGCCGGCGGCCCGGGGCATCCCGACCGAGGCCGTCTTCGCGCGCGCCCGCACCATCGACGCGCAAGGCGTGGCGCTCCGCGTGCCGGGGCCGGAAGAGAGCTTCGTGATCCTCGCGCTCAATGCCTTCCGCGACCTCTATGAGCCGCGCGGGCTCAAATCCCTCTTCGATGCCGCGTTGTTGTTGCACGCGCCGCTCGACTGGGTGGCGATCGAGCGCATGGCCGAGCAGGGCCGCTTCGTGCGCCGTGTGGTGTTCTATCGTGAGCTGCTCTCGGTGCTTGGGGTCGCCGCGCTCGAGGCGCCGTTCGCGGACCGCAAGCTCGGGCCGCTGGCGCGGCGCCTGTTGCGCCGCGTTTCCCAAAACATGCGCTCCCTCGCGTTGTCGCGCCTACCGGATGGGCTCAAGCTGGCCCTGGAATTGGCGCTCTACGATTCGCCGCTGCACACCGCCCGGCGCAACGCCCACCGCCTGGTCGGGCTGGCCATGCGCCCGTCGCACGCCTTGCCGGGCTTGCCCTGTCGGGAGCTCGCGGACATTTGAAGCGGGACGAAACCCTGTCGGATCAATCTGCCGCGCCGCCGGCGCGGCCACGCGGCACCGACGCAGCTACCGACCCTGTGGCCGCGCGGCGCTTCGTCGAGCGCTTCACCGAACGGGTGCCGCGACGCATCGCGGCGAGCTTTACCGACGCGCAGTTGCGGGCCGTGATTCGGGCCTTCGGCTTGCGCAAATGGGAGAACCACACCGTCGATATGCGCTCGACGGCGCCGTTCTTCGGGCGCCATTACTACTTCGTTTTGCTTGCCGATCTCGAACGCCGCAGCCGCAAACGGCGCCGGGCCGAGCGCAAGGCGCACCCGCTCGTCGGCTTCGGCAACGCGGTGTTTCTTTTGCTCTTGCTCGTGGTCCTTGCCAGCGCGGTATTCGCCGGTTTCTATATCCTGAAGTCGGCCTTCGGCGTCGACATCATGCCGGGGGTCTCGCTCGGTATCTGGAACGAGATCCTCAGCCAGATCGGGTTGCGCAGATAGGTCGTGGACGATGACAGCGAACGATCAGCAAGGCGCGCGGCGCCGCGTCGGCCCGATCCACCCCGTATTGCTGAGCGGCGGCGCGGGCACGCGCCTGTGGCCGTTGTCGCGGGCGCTTTATCCGAAGCAGCTGTTGGCGCTGGCGGGTCGCCACACCATGCTGCAAGACACCGCGCTTCGCTTTCGCACAGACGGTGCCGACAGCGCGGACGGGGCCGCCGAATTCGCCGCCACCACGGTGATCTGCAACGAGGCCCACCGCTTCATCATTGCCGAGCAGTTGCGCGCCGTCGGCGTGAGCGCGGCGCGGCTGGTGCTCGAGCCGGTCGGGCGCAATACCGCGCCGGCGGCGGCGGTCGCGGCGCTGCTGGTGACCGAGCGCGATCCGGAGGCGCTGCTGCTGATCGCGCCGTCCGACCAAGTCGTCGGCGACGCCGTGGCGTTGCGCGCGGCGATCGCCTCGGCCGCGGCGGTGGCGTCCGCGGGCGCCCTGGTGACCTTCGGGGTACAACCCAACGGGCCGCACACGGGTTATGGCTATATTCGTCGCGGCGCGCCCTTGGCTGGCGCGTCGGCCGACTGCTACGAGATCGAGCGCTTCGTCGAGAAGCCCGACGCCGCGAGCGCGCAACGCTATGTCGACGCGGGCACGTATTACTGGAACAGCGGCATGTTCCTGTTCGGCGCGGCACGTTATTTGGAGGCGCTGGGCCGCCGCAAACCGGCCATGCTGGAGGCCTGCCGGGCGGCGCTCGCCGAGGCCGGGTCCGATGACGATTTCCTGCGCCTGGCCAAGGCGCCGTTCGAGCG
Organism: Alphaproteobacteria bacterium; assembly: GCA_030604165.1. Classification (GTDB taxonomy): domain Bacteria; phylum Pseudomonadota; class Alphaproteobacteria; order UBA828; family UBA828; genus JAUVWK01. Next base: position 2,629 of record JAUVWK010000089.1, read on the forward strand.
CATCGAGGGCGATTCGATCGACTACGCGGTGATGGAGCACGCCGAGCGCGCCGCGGTCGTGCCCATCGATGTCGGCTGGAGCGACCTCGGCTCGTGGCGGGCGTTGTGGGAGCTCGGCGCGCGCGACGCCGCCGGCAACGTGGTGCTGGGCGATGCCGTCGTGCTCGACGCGCGCAACGCCTATGTGCGCAGCGACGGGCCCCTCGTGGCGGCGGTCGGCGTCGAAGACCTGGTCATCGTCGCGACCGCGGATGCCGTGCTGGTGACCCGCCAGGAGACCGCCGAGGCGGTGCGCGAGGTCGTGGCGCGGCTTAAGGCCGAGGGTCGGCCCGAGCCCGAGACACACGCCAAGGTCTATCGCCCTTGGGACTCGTTCGAAGGCATCAGGGCGGGCGAGGGCTATCAGGTCAAGCTGCTGACCGTCAATCCGGGCGCCGCGCTCTCGCTGCAATATCACAACCGGCGCGCCGAACATTGGGTCGTGGTCGCCGGCGAGGCGCGGGTCACGCTGGGCGAGACCACGCAAACCCTGAAGCCCGACCAAGCGACCTATGTGGCCACCGGCGTGCCGCACCGCTTGGAGAATCCCGGCACCGTGCCGCTCCAGGTGATCGAGGTGCAGAGCGGGGATTATCTCGGCGAGGACGACATCGTTCGGCTCGAAGACCGCTACGGCCGGGACTGATCAGGGCGGTCTCAGGGCCTCACGACGAGCACCGAGCGGTCGTAGTGGCGCACCACCTTGGCGGCGTTGGGCCCGAGCAGGAAGTCGCCGACCGCCGGGCGGTGCGAGGCCATGACAATGAGATCGGCGCCGATTTGCGTGCCGGTCTCGATGATCTGCTGGTAGATCGAGCCTTTGTGCATGATGGCGTTGGCCGTCACGTCGTCGGGCACTTCCGCCTCGATCAGCGCCTGCAGCTCGCGCCAGGCGCGGTCGGCGAGTTCCTGCTCGGCCTCGGGCCGGAAATACTGCCCGACCACGGTCATGCCGTAATCGGGAATCACGGTCATCAAATGGAGCTCGGCGCCGTAGTCGCGGCAAAGCTGCACCGCGACCGGCAAGGCCTTCTCCCACGAGCTCTTTTCGTCGAGGTCGACCGGTAAGAGAACGGTTTTGTACATGCTGTCCTCGCTTGCTCGCCGGGCCTTGATCTCAGCGCCGCGATGTCACCCCGCGCGGGCGGCGCCAACCGCCCGACCGCAGGCGTTGCACGCCGTAGAGCACGGCAACGGCGGCGAGCGCCAGCGCCTGCACGACCTCGCGGGCCAGCGCCAGCGGCTCCGCCACCACCGCGGGGCGGAACAAGAGCACACAAAGCGCGAGCAGGATCAAGCGCTCGATGATGCCGCAGCGCGCGGCGAAGAAGCCCTGGATCGCGGCGGCAAAAGCGAACATCGCGATGAGCGAGACCAGGAAGATCCAGATCAGCCTGAGCGGGTCGTCGATCCAGACGATGGCGCCGCCCTCGCCGACGCCCCCGATCATCAGCAATTCGGCGTTGAAGATAAAGACGAAGGGCAGAATCGCGGTACGCAGATCGTAGGTGAAGCCCTGGATGCCGGTGCGGATCGGATCGGTGCGGCCGATCGCCGCGGCGGCATAGGCGGCGAGCCCCACCGGCGGCGTATCGTCGGCCAAGATGCCGAAATAGAAGACGAACAAGTGCGCCGCGATCAGCGGGAACACGAGGCCCGCATCGCTGCCCAGGGCGACGATCACCGGCGCGGTCAGCGTCGCCATGACGATGTAATTCGCCGTCGTCGGCAGGCCCATGCCGAGGATCAAGCTGGTGATCGCGGTGAGCACGAGCATGAGGCTGACGCTGCCCATCGACGCCCGCTCGATCAACGTGACGAAGCGCCCGACCAGGCCGGTGCTGGTGACCACGCCGACGATGATGCCGGCGGTCGCGGTGGCGGCGCCGACCGCGATCATGTTGCGCGCGCCCGCGATCAGGCCCTCCCAAATGTCGCGCAGGCTCAGCATGACGGAGACCCGAAGCGCGCCGGCCAGGCTGTCGCCGGGCTCCAGCGCGCCGCTGGCGCGATGGCGGCCATAGGCGAGATAGGCGATGATGGGGCGCTGCACCAGCATCAAGACCGCGAGCGCCTCGATCGCGAGCAACGCCGAGGCGATCGCGAAGCGGCGCAGCACGACGAGATAGACCAGCAGCACCACGACCGGCAGCAGGTAATGCAAGCCGCGCAGCAGCGTCGGCAGGAGCGCCGGCAGCTCGTGGCGTTTGAGCGGCTTGAGGTCGAGCTTACGCGCCTCGAGATGGACCACGTAGAACAACGCCATGTACGAGATCAGGGCCGGAAACAGCGCCGCCCGCACCACGTCCAGATAGGGTATGCCGATGATCTCGGCCATGATGAACGCGGCCGCGCCCATGATCGGCGGCATCAGCTGGCCGTTGGTGGAGGCCGCGACCTCGATCGCCGCGGCCTTGTGGGCCGGTAGGCCGACCCGTTTCATGAGCGGAATGGTGAAGGTGCCCGTGGTTACCGTATTGGCGATCGACGAGCCGGAGACCAGGCCGGTCAGACCCGAGGCGACCACCGCCGCCTTGGCCGGGCCGCCGCGCATCCAGCCGAGCCCGGCAAAGGCCACGTCGACGAAGTAGCGGCCGGCCCCGGCCCGGTCTAGCAGCGCGCCGAAGAGCACGAAGAGGAAGACGAAATCGGTGGAGACGCCGAGCGGTACGCCGAGGATGCCGGTGGTCGAGAGATACTGGTCGTTAATCACATATTCCAGCGGGATGCCCCGGTGGCGCAGAATATCCGGCATGTAGGGGCCGACAAAGCTGTAGCCGAGGAAGATCAGCGCCAGAATCGGCAGCGCCAGGCCCAGCGCGCGCCGCGCCGCCTCCAGCAGCACCACGATCATCACCACGCCGGCCCAGACGTCGAGCGTGCTCGGCAGGCCCTGGCGCATGACGATGCCCTCGTAATCCCACCAGATATAAAGCGCGGCCACGCAACCGATAACGCCGAGCACCGCGTCGGGGATGGGGATATAGCGCCGGTTGGAGCGCGCCGGGGCGGGCCGCAATCGGCGCCAGGCTTTGACCCAGAACGGCGGCTTGGCCTCGTTGAAGGCGGGATAAGCGAGATAGACGAGAAGCACGGCGAAGGCCAGATGCCAGGCCCGCGCCACGGTCGCGTTGATCGGCTGGAAGGCGATATAGAGCTGGTAGCCCGACCAGCCGAGGCAAAGCAGCGTTATGGCCAGCCGGGCGATAGGCCGGTCGGGGTGGCGCGGCCCGCTCTCGGCCTGCGCGGCGATCTCGGCCGCGGCCGCGCCGCCGGCCTCCGCTTGCGCCCGATCGCGCGGCCGATCCTCGGTTCCTGTCATCGCCTCGGCGTTGGTCTCACCGTGGTCTCACCGTGGTCTCACCGTCGCTCGAGCCGCGGCGCGTGGCGGATACGCGCTTACAGCCAGCCGCGTTCCTTGTAATAGCGCTCGGCACCGGGATGGAACGGCGCGCTCAGGCCCTTTAGCATCGCCGCCGGATCGAGGACGCGAAACGCGGCGTGCGCCGCCTTGAGCTCGTCCAAATGCTCGAACACGGTCTTCACCACGTCATAGACCATGTCATCGGAGGCATTGGCGTTGGTCACCACCGTGGCCGTCACCGCGTAGGTCTCGACGCCGTCCGCGACGCCATTGTAGGTGCCGCCCGGGATGGTGGTCATGACGTAATAGGGCCGCTCGGCGACGAAGGCCTTGATGGCGGCGGAGTTGATCGAAAGGATCTTGATATCGGTCGAGGTCGCCGGCTCTTCGATCGCCGCGCTCGGATTGCCCACGGTGTAGAAAAAGGCGTCGATCTTGCGGTCGATCAAGGCGCGCGAGGCCTCCTGCTGTTGCAGCCCTTGCACCTTGATGTCGGCCTCCTTGTCGATGCCGTAGATACGCAGCACGTCCTCGGCGTTGCCGCGCTGACCGGATCCCGGGTTGCCGATATTGACGGTCTTGCCCTTGAGATCGGCGACGCCGTCGATGCCGGTATCCGCGCGGGTCACCAGCAGCACGGTCTCGGGGTGCATGCTGAAGACGCTGCGCAGGTCCGCCATCGGCTTGCCGTCCCAGTCGCTCTTGCCGTTGTAGGCCTCGAAATTGCGGTCGGATTGGGCGACGCCGAAGTCCAGAAGCGTGCGCTCCACGGCGCGAATGTTGAAGACGGAGCCGAGCGCCGGCCGGCCGACACAGTTGTATTTTCCGCCGCCGTGTTTGTTGACCAGGTTACAGACATGCAGCGCCACCTGGTAATAGACGCCGGTCACCGAGCCGCCGCCGATCAGGATATCCTGCCCGGCGCGCGCCGGCGAGATGCCGGCCACCGCGCCCCACATGGCGGCGGCGGCGGCGGCGGCCAGAAGTGCTCTGCGAGCGATCATGATTCCTCTCCTCATGGTTTTTTGTCGTGGCCAGCGCGGCGCCCGGCGCGCGCGGTCCGTCCCCAGAGGCCCGAAGCGGCGGCCCAGGCGCCTGCGCGGGCGGCCCTCGGTCCCTGCCGGGAACCGTAACGGCGGGCCTGATGGATTGCAACTCGGCGCGACGGCGGTTTTAAGGACAGGGTCGCCTAAACGGCGCTGGCCAAAGGCCGCGCGATTGTCGTAAATGACCCAAGGCCCGGTTAAGCCGCGTCAGGGGGTAGACCATGAGCGAAACACCGGATCGAGGACCAGATCCAGACAAAGCGTCGGTCGGCGAGGGCATGGATGCGCTGATGCCCGCCGAGATGGCGGTCAAGGCAGAACGTATCGGCATCGCCAAGGCGGAATTGGATTTCTTCAGCCTCTTTGTGCTGGCGGTGCTGGCCGGCGCCTTTATCGCCTTTGGCGCCATGTTCGCGACCGTCGCCCTGGCGGGCGCGGGCGATGCGCTGCCTTACGGCGTGGCGCGGGTCATCGCGGGCGTGGTGTTTTCGCTCGGGTTGATCCTCGTGATCGTGGGCGGGGCCGAGCTCTTTACCGGCAATGCACTGATCGTCATGGCCTGGGCCGCGCGCCACGTCAGCACGGCCAAGCTGTTGCGCAATTGGGCCATCGTTTTCGCCGGCAACGCGCTCGGCGGGGTGGCGACCGCGGCCCTGATCTTCGGCGCCGCCCAATATGAATTCGGTGGCGGCGCGGTGGGCGCGGCGGTGCTGGCCATCGCCGAGGCCAAGACCGAGCTCGGCTTCGGTCAGGCGCTGGCGCTCGGCATTCTGTGTAACGTACTGGTCTGTCTAGCTGTTTGGCTGTGTTTTAGCGCGCGCACGACCTTCGGCAAGATATTCGCCATCGTGCCGCCTGTCGCGGCCTTCGTTGCCGGCGGTTTCGAGCACTCCGTTGCCAATATGTACTTCATTCCGCTCGCTCTTTTCATCAAGGCCGGGGCCTCTGAGTCGTTCTGGCTCGGGCTCGGCACGAGCGCCGCGGCGTTCGACGGGCTGACCTGGCTGTCGCTCGTGTTGAACCTGATCCCGGTGACCATCGGCAACGTGATCGGCGGCGGTGTCTTGGTCGGCGCGGTCTACTGGTTTGTTTATCTACGCCGGCGCTGATCAGTTATTTAATTAGCTTGGCAAGTTGTTTGAATTCAGCGCTGCCGGCGGCTTCCAGCCACTCGAACAGCACCATCTCGGTGGTCACGCAGGGAACCCCGAACGCGGCGATCCGGGCCACCGCGGCCTGGCGGTCGGTTTCGCTGCGCGAGCCGCTGGCGTCGATCACCAGGAAAACCGCGCTCTGGTGCCGCGTCTCGCGCTGCTTGAGATGGGCGATGGTCTGCAAAACGCAAACATGGGTTTCGGTGCCGCAAACCACCAGCTGATCGCGCCCTTGGGCACCGAATCGGGCCACGGCTTCGACAAAATCCGCGTTGCGTCCAGCGCTAAACGATAGCTTGCTAATTATTTGCGCGTCATTCGGCACTTTCGCCGCGATCGGGCCGATCGTCGGGCCGAGACCTCGCGGATATTGCTCGGTAACGAGCACCGGCACGTCTAGCGTACGCGCGGCTTCCAGCAGGATGCCGGCGCGCCGTGTCACGGCCTCGCCATCGGCGATGGCCGGCAGCAGCTTTTCCTGCAGGTCGACGACCACGAGGGCAGAACGTCGCGCTTCGAGCAGCATGGTTCGCCGTCTCCCCTTTTCTCGCCGCGCCGCGGCCGCCGCCGGGAACCTTCGAATGGCGTCCTACGTACCACGGAACCATGATCGGGGGCACTAGCACGGCGCTTCGGCGTCGTCTACATATTGGCGACAAAGCGTGGGCATGGGGTGACACCGGTCGAACGGAAACCGCGCCACGTGACGGCACAGCAGCAAGACGAGGTCCGTGCGATGGAAAATCCGGCCACCAATCGACATCCGATCCACGATTTCATGCGCCGCCGCTGGAGTCCGCGGGCGTTCTCGCCCCGGCCGGTGCCGCTCGATTCGCTGCGCTCGCTGCTCGAGGCCGCGAGTTGGGCCGCCTCCGCCTTCAATATCCAGCCGTGGCGCTTTCTGCTCGCGACGCGGGACGACGCGGCCGCGTTCGCGCGCATGGTCGAGTGCCTGCGGCCGGGCAATCAGGACTGGGCCAAGCACGCGCCCGTGCTCATTCTGAGCTTCGCCCAACGCGAGTTCGACAAGGGCGGCGCCAACCGGCACGCCTGGCACGACGTCGGTCAGGCGGTGGCGACGTTGGCCTTGCAGGCGATCACGCTCGA
>JAUVWK010000280.1 GCA_030604165.1 Alphaproteobacteria bacterium
CGACGGACCGATCCGCTCGATTGCCGATCTCAAGGGCCGCAAGGTGGGCTATTCGGTCGGCGGTTTCGAAGACGCCCTGTTGCGCGCCATGCTGACGCGCCATGGCCTCGGGCTCGACGATATTACGCTGATCAACGTCAATTTCTCGCTCTCGCCGGCGCTGCTTGCGGGGCATGTCGACGCCGTGATCGGGGCCTATCGCAATTTCGAGCTCAATCAGATGGCGCTCGAAGGTCGCCCGGGGCGGGCATTCTTCGTCGAGGAGGAAGGCGTGCCGCCGTACGATGAGCTCATCCTGGTGGCCAACAGCGAGCGCTTGGACAAGGCCGTGCTGCGGCGCTTTCTCGATGCGCTGGAGCAGGGCGTGCAATATCTGATCAACCATCCGGAGGAAAGCTGGGCGTTGTTCATCAAGGGCCGGCCTGAGCTCGACGACGCGCTCAATCGGCGCGCTTGGGGCGACACGTTGCCCCGTTTCGCCCTCAGGCCGGCGGCGCTCGACCATGCACGCTACCGGCGATTCGTTCGATTCTTGCAGAGTCAGGGTCTCATCGACGAGGCCTTGCCGGTTTCGGCCTATGCGCTGGAGCTCAACTAAACCGGGGCTTGCCGCGCCGCGGCGTGCGCCTGGGGATTCGCGGTTGCGGCGGCAATCGCATCGGGCATAATCGGCCGCGACTCTCCGCCACGGCCGCATTCGCGGCGCCGCTCGCCGATCTTCATCATGCCACCCTGAGGGGGTAGCGTTGGCTCACGCGACTAGCTTGTTTGCCGTCCTCTACGGCGTATGGCTTGCGCTCTCCGGTCACTACACGCTCTATTTTCTGCTCGTCGGCGCCGTCTGCGTCGCGCTGGTGGTCGCCATCGCCATGCGCATGGACGTGGTCGATCGCGAAGGCCATCCCATGCACCTGACCTGGCGCGTGCCCGGCTATTGGGCCTGGCTCATGTGGGAAATCATGACCTCCGCCGTGGACGTCTCGCGCCGGGTGCTCGCGCCGCGCCTGCGCATCGATCCGGTCCTGGAGCGCCTCCCGACGAGCCAGAAGACCGACATCGGCCGCGCCATCTACGCCAATTCGATCACCCTCACGCCGGGCACGGTATCGACCGACCTGCGCGACGGCATGGTCCAGGTGCATGCCTTGACCAGCGGCGCCATAGAGCGTTTGCGCCAAGGCGAGATGGACGCCCGCGTCACCAAGCTGGAGGGCGAATCCTGATGTTCATGGCCGCGACCGCCGCCCTGCTGGTGACCATTGCGCTGGCCCTCGCCCGCGCCTTCGCGGGGCCGAGCGTTTACGACCGGGTGCTCGCGGTCAACAGCATCGGCACCAAGACGGTGCTCTTGATCGCGGCGCTCGGATTTCTCGCCGGGCGCCCCGACTTCTTGGATATTTCCCTGCTCTACGCCCTGATCAACTTCGTCGGCACCATCGCCGTGCTGCGTTTCATCAGGCAAAGCCGGGCGCAAGAGGGCAACTGACCGTGGTCCAAGATATCGTCAGTTGGCTGTTGATCGCGGGCGGGGCGTTTTTCGTCATGGTGGGCGGCGTCGGGCTGGTTCGCATGCCGGATTTCTTCACCCGCCTGCACCCCGCCAGCGTCACCGACACCATGGGCGCCGGCCTCCTGCTCACCGGCTTCATGGTGCAAGCCGGAGCCTCGTTGGTCACCGTGAAGCTGGTCTTGATCCTGGTCTTCCTGCTGTTCACCAGCCCGACCGCCGCGCACGCGCTGGCGCACGCGGCGCTGCTCGACGGTCTCAAGCCTTGGACCGGAAAGAAGGACGGCGCGCCATAGAGATCTATATCAACATCGTTCTGCTGTTCTTTTTGGTCGCCACCGGCCTGGCGGCGGTGCTGCTGCGCAATCTCTTGGCCTCGGCCATGTTGCTCGGCATCTACGGCCTGCTGATGGCAGCGCTCTGGGTGGTGCTGGACGCGGTCGACGTCGCCTTCACCGAGGCGGCCGTTGGCGCCGGTATCACCACCGTGCTCATGCTGCTCGCCATCGCGCTCACCGAGCGGCATGAGAAACGGCCCTCGCGGCCACCTTATCTGGCGCTCCTGGCGGCGCTCGTCACCGGCGGCGCACTGGTTTACGCCACCGGCGGCATGCCGGCCTTCGGCGATGCGGCGGCGCCGGCGCATCGGCACGTCGCGCCCGAATACATCGCCCGCGCGCTGGATGAGACCGGCGTGCCCAACGTGGTCACTGCCGTGCTTGCCTCCTACCGGGGTTTCGACACCTTGGGCGAGGTGACCGTGATCTTTACCGCCGGCATGGGCGTGCTGCTCCTCATCGGCGTCGGCGCCCGCCGGCGCAAGGAAGGCGGCGGCTCATGAAAGACTACATGTTGCTGCGCATCATCTCGAAGATGCTGATCCCCTTCATTCTATTGTTCGGGCTTTATGTTCAGATGCACGGCGATTACGGGCCCGGCGGCGGCTTCCAGGCCGGCGTGATCTTTGCCGCCGCGTTCATCCTCTATGCCATCGTCTTCGAGGTGGAGACGGCGCGCCGGGTCGCGCCCATGGCGGTGCTGGCCACGGCCGCCTGCATCGGCGTGCTGCTTGACGGCGGCGTCGGCGTCGCCGGCATGATCGGGGGCGGAAACTTCCTCGAATACGGGGCCCTCGCCCACGACCCGCGGCACGGCAACCATCTCGGCATTACGCTGATCGAGCTTGGCGTCGGCATCACCGTGGCCGCGGTGATGATGATCGTCTACTACAGCTTCGCCGGGCGCCGTTAGTGGCGGAATTCCTGGCGCATTACAACTATTGGGCGGCCATCGTCCTGGCGATGATCGGTTTGTTCGCCGTCATCGCGCGCGGCAATCTGATCAAGAAGCTGATCGGCCTCAGCCTCTTCCAGACCGCGGTGTTTCTGCTCTTCATCACCATCGGCAAGATCACCGGTGCCACGGCGCCGATCGTCGGCGCCGGGTTCACGCTCTACTCCAACCCCCTGCCCCACGTCCTGATCCTCACCGCCATCGTCGTTTCGGTATCGACGCTCGCGGTCGGACTCGCCCTCACCGTGGCGATCAGGCGCGCCTACGGTTCCACCGAAGAGGACGAGATCCAGCACAAGGATCGGGTGCCCGAGCGCGAATGATCGCGGCCCACCTGCCGGCGCTTCAGGTGGTGGTGCCGCTGCTGGCGGCGCCGCTTTGCGTCCTACTCCGGCGCGGCGACCGCGCCTGGCTTCTGGCCACCCTGGTCTCCTGGGCGGCCTTCGCCATCGCGGCCATGTTGCTTGCCCAGGTGCTCGACACCGGCACCATCGCCTATCGTCTGGGCGGCTGGGCGCCGCCCTGGGGCATCGAATACCGGCTCGATGCGGTCAACGGCTTCGTGCTGCTCGTGGTCAGCGGGGCCGCCGCGCTGATCACGCCTTACGCCCTCCTCAGTGTGCGCCGCGAAGTGGCGCCCGAGCGGCAGCATCTGTTCTACGCCGTCTACCTGTTGGCGCTGACCGGCCTGCTCGGCATGGTGATCACCGGCGATGCCTTCAACATCTACGTCTTTCTGGAGATCTCCTCGCTCGCGAGCTATGTGCTGATCTCGCTCGGACAGAGCCGGCGCGCGCTCACCGCCGCCTTCCAATATCTGATTCTGGGCACCATCGGCGCCACCCTGATCCTGATCGGGATCGGGCTGCTTTACATGATGACGGGCACGCTGAATCTGGCGGACCTCGCCGCGCGCATCCCGGGGGCGCCCGACCCCCGCCCGATTTTCGCCGCCTTCGCCTTTATCACGGTCGGCATTTTGATAAAGCTGGCGTTGTTTCCGCTGCATCTCTGGCTGCCCAACGCCTATTGCCACGCACCTTCGGTGATTTCGGCCTTTCTCGCCGCCACCGCCACCAAGGTCGGGGCCTATCTCCTGCTGCGCTTCGTCTTTACCGTGTTCGGCGCCGACTTCGCCTTCGAGCGCCTGCCGCTCGGCGAGATTCTGCTGCCGCTTTCGCTGATCGCCATTCTGGCCGGCTCGCTGGTGGCTCTGTTCCAGCACGATCTCAAGCGCCTCTTCGCCTTTTCCAGCGTCGCGCAGATCGGTTACCTCGTGCTCGGCATCAGCTTCGCCTCGATGAGCGGGCTGACCGGCGGTATCGTCCATATCTTCAACCACGCGCTGATCAAGGGGGGCATATTCCTGGCGCTCGGCTGCGTGCTTTACCGCGTCGGCTCCATTGAGCTCAGCGCGCTGCACGGTCTGGGACGGCGCATGCCGTTCACGTGCGCCGCCTTGGTGGTCGGCGGCCTCGGCCTGGTCGGCGTCCCGGCCACCGCCGGCTTCGTCAGCAAATGGTATTTGGTTCAGGCGGCCCTCGAGCGTGGCCAGTGGCCGGTGGCGGCGCTGGTGCTGATCGGCTCGTTGATCGCCCTCGCCTATGTCGGGCGCGTCATCGAGGCCCTCTATTTCCACCCCGGCGACGGCAACTCCGAGGTGCGCGAGGCACCCTGGCCGTTGCTCGTGCCCACCTGGTTGCTCATCGCGGGCTCGCTCTATTTCGGCATCCATACCGAGCTGACCGTCGGCGTCGCCGAGCGCGCCGCCGCAACGCTGCTGGAGAGCGCTCGGTGAGCGACGCCACCCTC